>JBEEMX010000429.1:0-3457 GCA_041192465.1 Pseudomonadota bacterium
CCTCGACCGCCAGCCGCGCGGTGGCGCTGTCCGGGATCGTGTCGATGACGATCACGTCCGCATCCGCCGACAGCACCGCCCGCAGCGCCTGCTCGTGGGTATGGCCAGCCCGCGGGTTCACCTCGATCTGGCGCACGCCGGGCAGCGTCATCTCGATGCGTTCCTCGATGGAGACGATCTTGCGGTCCGGCTGGTTCACCAGCGCCAGCTCGGCGAACAGCGTCGTGGTGCGCCCGGAGCGGGCCGGACCGACCGTGAGCAGCATCCCCGACGGGCGTTTCAGCATCGCGGTGATGCGCTCCTGGTCCTGCGTCGTCAAACCCAGTCCGTCAAACTTCAGCGTCTTGAGCCGCGTTGGCAGCCCGAGCACCACGTCCTCGAAGCCGCCCTGCGTCGGCAGCGTCGTCACGCGCAGCTCGATCTTGTGCGCCTGCATCAGCCGGGAGAAGGCCAGGCGCCCCTCCTGCGGCCGGCGCGTGTCCTGCACGTCCATCTCGGCCAGTGTCTTGATGCGCGGGATCAGGCTGTTGCGGTAGCTGCCGGGCAGCTCGCTGTGCGGCTCCATGCGGCCGTCGCGGCGCAGGCGCACCCACAGCTTGTCCTCGCTCGGGTGGTTTTCGAGGTGGATGCTGCTGGCGCCGCGGCCCATCGCGTCGGCCACCAGCGTGATCAGCAGTTGCACGACCGGGCCACCTGCGCGATCGGCTTTCTCCCCCTTGTCGGTCTTGGCAGCTTTGGCCGTGCGGCGACCACCCGCCGCCGCATCGCCCCCCAACGGCGTGTCCGGCGCGTCGGTGGCCATGTCCAGGCGGATGAGATCGCCGCCCAGATCAGGCACGGGCAGACGCTCGTAGCCACGTTCGATCGCCGCCTTCAGGTCGCCCGTGCCGGCCAGCGCGGGGGCGATGGTGCATTGGGTCAGCGTCTGCAACTGCTCCAGCACCGCCTGGCGCGTCACGTCCTGCATCGCCACCACCAGCCGACCAGCACGGTGGACCAGCGGCAACACCTCCAGCGTGCGCGCCAGCTCGACCGGCAGCCGCGCCAGTGCCTCGATCTGCGGCTTGAAGGTGCTCAGGTTGACGACCGGATAGCCCAGCTTGCGGGCCAGCGCCACGCGCAACTGCTGCTGTGTCACCCACTCACGGCTCAGCAACACCTCGCCCAGTGGTTGCACGCGCTCGCTGACCTGCTGGCCCAGCACATCGTTCAACTGCGCATCGGTGACATACCCCAGCGCCACCAGCGCCTCGCCCAGCCGCACCATGGGCATGCGCGCCTGCTTGTCGAGCGCGGACAGCAACTGCTCGGGGGTCACGATCTGGCGCGCCACCAGCAGCTCGCCCAGCTTCTGGCCGCGGTTTTTCTTCTGGATCTGCACCGCTTGATCGACCTGCTCTGGCGTGATCGCTGCCTCTTCGATCAGCAACTTGCCCAGGCGCTCACCGACTTGCACGCGGTCATAAGCAGAGCGCGGCAGGAAGGAGGTCTGCACCGTGCCGCGGTCATCCAGCGGTGCGAACAGGAACAGGCCAATCTCGTTCTCGACATGGCCCACGGTGACACCACCCACCGTGCCACCACCATGGAGGTGGACGGTGTAAGGCTGCGCGGCATGGTGTTCCAGCACCTGCGTGTGTTCTTCGGATACCGGCTCGGCCGGATGCGCCACCGTCTCCAGCGTGGCGGCCAGCGCCTGTCGGGCCAGCGGCACGGTGGGCACCTGCAGCGTGATGCGGCGGATCTGGTCGAAGCGCATCGGCAGCGTGATGCGTTCCGGCGGCACTTGCACCCGCGCGATGCCCTGCCCCACCTCCAACGCCATCAATTGCCCGGTCATCAGGTTGCCGGTACGGCCCTCGATCTCGCAGGCCAGCGGCTCGCGCTGCGGCTCAGGCAGCGCGTAAGCGGCGAACGGCGGTGTCGGCCAGGCGAACGGCACGTCACTGCCTTTGCGCGGACGTGCCGACAGCGGCAGGACACCCTCGACCAGGGCGGCGGACTTCAGATGCGACTGGGACAGATCGGACATGGGCGGTTCCTGGGGCAATCAAGCAAGCCGTGTCGGCACGCCGCGCGCACCGGGACGGATGGATGCTAGGGAACCGAGGGGAATGGGAAAGGGGGGAATAGGTGAGGAATGCAGGGGCGATTCCAGTCGCCTCACCCCATCCGCCGCACCCACCACCCCACCTTGTCCAGCGCCGCCATCGCCTGCGCAACCGCCTCGGCCCGGCCCTGCAGCGACCGGGTCGCGTCCACCACCGTGCGGGCGCTGGCGCACAAGCGCAGGGCGCTGACCGGCTGACCGTCACGCTGACCGCAGACCACAGGCTGGCCGAGCTGGAAACGCCCTGTGACAGCAGATTGCGGATCGGCCTCGGTGAGGGCGCGGTGCAGGTCAGAGGTCTGTGCGGAGGTCAGCGGGACACGGCAGCCGTCCGGCCTGCGGCGGTGGACGATGAACGGAAAAATCGTCTGGCGCCGGTCCCAACGCCCACCCGACCAGCGCCCGCAGCGCACGCCATCCAGCGACGCGACCGGCAGCGCCTCGAACGTGGTGTCGCTGCGCAGCCGCTCGGCCACGGCGCGGCCCCAGTGCTGCAGAAACCGGTCCACCAGTGGCTCCGGCACCGCCCGAAAACGCTGCAACTCGACCAGTGCGGCCTGCCAGCGCAGCAGCAGGCCAGGGTTATGTACATCGTCCAGCGCATCCGCTGCAGGCCAATGCACGGGCCAGTGGCTGCGGGCGGTGTAGAGCCGCAGCGTCTCCAGCGAGCGGCGCGAGGTGCGCCGCGCCAGCGCGGGCGGCAGCAGCAGCGCGCCGCAGAAGGCCGGGCCGGTGACGAACTTGGACCCGGTGATCGCCACCATGCAATCCTGCGCCAGATAGTCCGCCAGCGACGCCGGTGCCAGCCGGAACTGGCAGGCATCGACCAGCACCTCCAGCCGCGCGCCGTGGCGCTTGCGCAGCCGGGCCGCACAGGCCGGGGTCGGTGCCAGCAGGCCAGTCTTGGTCAAATCCGTCAGCACCAGCAGGCAGCGTCGGCCCGCGCCCAGCACCTGCTCCACGCCCGCCGTGAAATCGGCGTCCACGTCGTCGGCGCTGCGTGGTCGGCCGTCGGAGTGGCGCAGCGCCACGGCGATGGGCTCGCACGGGGGCTGCGCCCCGATCGACGCACCCCGCAGCACGGCGTGGCCCTGGCAGGTGCCGGTGGCGAAATGGCGGGCCGCCAGCGCAGCAGGCACGCCGCTGCCGGTCTCCGACGCCTCGGCCATGACCGCCTGCACCGCCACCCCCGGCGCGCTGGCAGCCAGTTGGGTCGCGAACAGATGCAGATCGGTGCCCGAGGCGGCGAGCACCACCTCGGTACCGGGGACGGCATCGGCGCCGCTGAGCGGCAGCAGCGTGCGCCGCAGCCGCGCCACCTCCTCGGCATGGGCGTCCGGGTGCGCG
>JBEEMX010000430.1:0-3443 GCA_041192465.1 Pseudomonadota bacterium
GGCCGCCGCCGAGACGAACACCGAAGCCGCTCCGACGGCCACGCTGTCCGAGAGCCTGCCCGCACCCGTCGCGCAAAGCCTCGCGCACTGGCACCGCATGGTGGCGCAGGGTGACCTGAGCGAACTCGGCGCGATCCTGCACCGCAAGGCCGTCTTCCGCTCGCCGATGGCGCACACGCCCTATCCCGGCGCGCAGGTCGTCCAGTTGATCCTGAGCACCGTGAGCCAGGTTTTCGACGACTTCACCTACCACCGCGAGATGGCCAGCGCGGACGGGCAAAGCGTGATGCTGGAGTTCAGCGCCAGCGTCCATGGCAAGTCGCTCAAGGGCGTGGACGTGATCCAGTTCGACGCCGAGGGCAAGATCACCGAGTTCGAGGTGATGGTGCGCCCGCTGAGCGGCTTGCAGGCGCTCGGCGACGAGATGGGGCAGCGGCTGGCACCGTACCTGGCCGCTTACAAAGCCGCGAAACCGGCCGCCTGAAACGGTGAATCTGCGGTTAAACTGCACGCCGCCAGGAGAGAGCCGCGCCCAGAGCCGGCCGCCGAAGGCGCAGAGGCCCGCTTGAAACCGGGTTTCGAACGCTCAGGCAAAAGGACTGGCAAACGTGTTCCGCAGGGACACGTCACCTCACTGGAGAGAGACCGCGCGGTGCCTCGACCAACAGGTCAGCAGCGATCGCGGTCCACCGAAGGGGCAAGCGCGGCACCGGTCACACCGGGGTCGCGTCAATCTCTCAGGTAAAGCGGACAGCGAGGGCACCACCACCGACACCGGTGGACCGATCCGTTCAAGATCCGTTGCCTTCGAGAAGCCTGCCCATGTCCGCTCCCCTGCTGCAAACACCGCTGCACGCCCTCCACCTGGCACTCGGTGCCCGCATGGTGCCCTTCGCCGGCTACGCGATGCCGGTGCAGTACCCCGCCGGCATCATGGCCGAGCACCGCCAGTGCCGCACCTCGGCCGCGCTGTTCGACGTGTCGCACATGGGCCAGTTGCGCCTCATCGGGCCGGACGCCGCCGCCGCGCTGGAGTCGCTGGTGCCGCAGGACATCCAGGATCTGCCGGTCGGCAAGCAGCGTTACGCCTTCTTCACGAACGAGGCGGGCGGCCTGCTCGACGACCTGATGGTCACGCGCCGGGCGGACGACCTCTTCCTCATCGTCAATGCGGGCTGCAAGGACGCGGACACGCGCCACCTCGTCGAGCGCATCGGCGGGCGCTGCCAGATCATCCCGATGCCGGACCACGCGCTGCTGGCCCTGCAGGGTCCGAAGGCGGCCGAGGCGCTGGCGCGGCTGGACGCGGGTGTCGCCGCGCTGACCTTCATGTCCGGCGGCACGTTCACGCTGGCCGGCGCCGAGTGCTTCATCACCCGCTCGGGCTACACGGGCGAGGACGGTTTCGAGATTTCCGTGCCGGCAGCACAGGCCGAAACGCTGGCCCGCGCCCTGCTCGCGCTTCCCGAAGTCGCCCCTGCGGGTCTCGGCGCCCGCGACACGCTGCGCCTCGAAGCGGGTCTGTGCCTCTACGGCCACGACATCGACACGGCGACCACCCCGGTGGAAGCCGGGCTGACCTGGGCAATCCAGAAGGTGCGCCGGCCCGGTGGTGCGCGTGCGGGTGGCTATCCCGGCGATGCCACCATCGGCGCGCAGCTCACCCAGGGCGCCACCACCAAACGCATCGGCCTGACCGGGCTGGAGCGCACACCCGTCCGCGAAGGCGCCCCCCTCGTCGATGCGCAAGGCCAGCCGGTCGGCCGCGTCACCAGTGGCACCGTCGGCCCCACCATCGGTCAGCCGATCGCCATGGGCTACGTCGCCGCCACGCACACCGCGGTCGGCACGGCGCTGTTCGCCGAAGTGCGCGGCAAGCGCGTGCCGATGCAAGTCGCCACGATGCCCTTCGCGCCTCACCGATACTTCCGCGGCTGATCACACCGATCGCACCGCAACGCACCCCACACCCCCTTTTTCGCTGGAGCTTTCCCATGTCCCTGAAGTTCACCGCCGATCACGAATGGATCAACGCCGCCGACACCACCGCCGCCGTGGTGGGCATCACGGTCCACGCCCAGGATGCCTTGGGTGACGTGGTGTTCGTGGACCTGCCCGCCGTCGGCGCCACCTTCGCGCAAGGCGACATCGCGGGTGTGGTCGAGTCGGTCAAGGCCGCCGCCGATGTCTACGCACCGCTGACGGGCGAAGTCGTCGAAGTCAACGAAGCCCTGCGCGACGACCCCTCGCTGGCCAACACCGATCCGCTGGGCGCCGGCTGGTTCTTCAAGATGAAGCTCTCCGACACCGCACAGCTCGACGCACTGATGGACGCCACCGCCTACGACGCCCTCACCGAAGGCTGATCGCTCCCCATTGAAACCACCTGTCCGACCGCGCGCCTGGCGCCGGTCGAGGCCGCTGCATTCCCACAACAACCGCCCCGAAGCCCCGCTGCCATGCCACATCCCGCCCTGCCCCGCCTCGCCGATCTGGAAAACGCCAGCGAGTTCACCGCCCGCCACATCGGCCCGGACGCGGCCGACGAGGCACGCATGCTGGCGGCGATCGGCCCGGCCAGCCGCCGTGCGCTGATCGACGCGATCATTCCGCGCTCGATCGCCCGGCCGACGCCGATGGACCTGCCGGCCCCGCTGACCGAGGCGCAGGCACTGGCCGAACTCAAGGCGCTGGCGGCGCAGAACCGCGTGCTGACCAGCCACCTCGGCTGCGGCTACTTCGGCACGCTCACGCCGGGCGTCATCCTGCGCAACGTGCTCGAAAACCCCGCCTGGTACACCGCCTACACGCCCTACCAGGCCGAGATCAGCCAGGGCCGGATGGAGGCGCTGGTCAACTTCCAGACCATGGTCACCGACCTGACGGGCATGGCGATCGCCAACGCCTCGATGCTCGACGAGGCCACCGCCGCCGCCGAGGCAATGACGCTGGCCGCCCGCGTGGGCAAGAGCAAGGCCACACGCTTCGTCGTCGCGCATGACGTGCTGCCGCAGTCGCTGGAGGTCATCCGCACCCGCGCCAGGCCGCTCGGGATCACCGTCGATCAGGTCCACGCCACCGAGATCGCCGCGTCGTTGGCTGGTGCGCCCGCGTTTGCCGTGCTGCTGCAATACCCCGGTGTCAACGGCCAGATCCGTGACCTGAAGCCGATCATCGACGCCGCACACGCCGCGGGCGCGATGGCCATCGTCGGCGCGGACCTGCTGGCGCTGACGCTGCTGGTGTCGCCGGGGGAACTCGGCGCGGACATCGCGCTCGGCTCGACGCAGCGCTTCGGCATGCCGATGGGCGCGGGCGGCCCGCACGCCGCGTACCTCGCGACGCAGGACGCCTTCAAGCGCTCGCTGCCCGGCCGGCTGGTCGGCATCAGCGTGGACAGCCACGGCGCCCCCGCCTACCGCCTGTCGCTGCAGACCCGCGAA
>JBEEMX010000431.1:0-3439 GCA_041192465.1 Pseudomonadota bacterium
GAATGTGCCCTGGCCGGCGCGCCGCGGGTCATCCCGTTCGGGCCGGTGATGGTCGCGCCCGTCATCATGGCCTTCGGCAATGCGGCCCAGCAGGCGCGCTTCCTGCCCGGCATCGCCAGCGGCGAGGTGTGGTGGAGCCAGGGCTACTCGGAACCGGGTTCAGGCTCCGACCTCGCCAGCGTCAAGACCCGCGCCGAGCGTGTCGGCGACCACTACGTCGTCAACGGCCAGAAGACCTGGACCACGCTTGGCCAGTACGGCGACTGGATCTTCTGCCTCGTGCGCACCAGCACCACCGGCAAGCCGCAGACCGGCATCAGTTTCCTCCTGATCGACATGAAGTCCCCCGGCGTCACCGTGCGCCCGATCACCACGCTCGACGGCGAGCACGAGGTCAACGAGGTCTGGTTCGACAACGTCGAGGTGCCCGTCGACCAGTTGATCGGCGAGGAGAACCAGGGCTGGACCTACGCCAAGTACCTGCTCGCACACGAGCGCACCAACATCGCCGACGTGAACCGCGCCAAGCGCGAGCTGGAGCGCCTGAAGCGCATCGCCAAGGCCGAGGGGCTGTGGGACGGCGACCAGCGGTTCCGCGACCAGATCGCGCTGCTGGAGGTGGACCTCGTGGCGCTGGAGATGATGGTGCTGCGCGTGCTGTCGGCGGAGCGTGGAGGCAGGAAGTCGCTCGACATCGCCGGCCTGCTGAAGATCCGGGGCAGCGAGATCCAGCAGCGCTACACCGAGCTGATGATGCTGGCGGGTGGCCCGTACAGCCTGCCGTTCATCCACGAGGCGATGGACGCGGGCTGGCAAGGGGATCAGGCGCTCGGCGGCCTGTGGCCGGGCGGCGCGGCCCACTGCGCGCCGCTGACGGCGACCTATTTCAACTACCGCAAGACGACGATCTACGGCGGCAGCAACGAAGTGCAGCGCAACATCGTCGCGCAGACGCTGTTCGGCTGACCCCCGGCCTGGACCAGGAGACAGACATGGATTTCGATTTCAGCGACGACCAGGAACAACTGCGGGACGCGGTGCGGCGGTGGGTGGACAAGGGCCACGGCTTCGAGCAGCACCGCGCCATCGTGAAGGCGGGCGGGGACAGCCGCGAGGTGTGGCAGGCGCTGGCCGACCTCGGGCTGACCGGGCTGGCGGTGCCGGAGGCGCACGGCGGGATGGGCTGGGGCGCCACCGAGGCAATGATCGTGATGGAGGAACTCGGCCGCGGGCTGGTACTCGCACCCTACGCTGCCGCCGCGCTGGTGGCGCCGACCCTGCTGTCTGCAGCGCCCGAAGCGGTGCAGGCCGCGTGGCTGCCCAAGACCGCATCGGGCGAGGCGCGGGTCGTGCTCGCGCAGCAGGAGCGGGCTTCGCGCTACCGGCTCGACCGCGTCGCCACAACCGCCACGCGGGCCGGCGACGGCTGGACGCTCAGCGGCGTGAAAAGCCTCGTGCCGGTGGGTGACACCGCCGACGCCTACATCGTCAGCGCCAGAGCGGGCGAAACGCTGGGCCTCTGGCTGGTCGAACGCGCCGCTGCTGGCGTGACCAGCCGCGGCTACCTGACGCAGGACGGTGGCCGGGCCGCGGAGGTGAATTTCGACACGGCAGCCGCCACGCTCGTCACCGACACCGACGCGCTGGCCGTGCTCGAACACGCGGCCGATGTCGGCACCGCGGCGCTGTGCGCGGAAGCGGTCGGCGCGATGGAATTCCTCGTGAAGCTCACCGCCGACTACATGAACACGCGCAAGCAGTTCGGCGTGGCCATCGCCAGCTTCCAGGCGCTGCGCCACCGGCTGGCGGACTGCAAGATGCAGCTCGAACTCGGCCGCTCGATGAGCTACCTGGCCACGCTGCGGCTGGGCGACGCGCCGGACGTGCGCCGCCGCGCCGTGTCGCAGGCCAAGGTGCAGCTCGGCCAGTCGATGCGCTTCGTCGGGCAGCAGTGCGTGCAACTGCATGGCGGCATCGGCGTGACGGACGAGTACGTCGGCAGCCATTACTTCAAGCGGCTGACCTGCATGGAACTGCAATGGGGCGACACGCTGCACCACCTCGGCGAGGTCAGCGCACGCATGCAGGACACGGCGGGCGTGTTCGCCTGACGACAGCCCACCATGCGCCGGAACGGGGCCGTCCTACACTGGCGGCCTCATGTCGAAGAAATCCTCCAAGAAATCCGCCGCCGCCCGCGACATCACGCTGTCGCACGCGCTGTTCACGCAAGGCTTCGGCACGCGCCGCGACTGCGACGGGCTGGTGCTGAACGGACTGGTGTCGATCGCCGGGCGCGTCACCGACGATCCCGATGAAGCCGTCTCGCCCGAGGGGCTGGTGCTGAACGTCGAGGGCCGCGACTGGCCGTGGCGCGAGTTCGCCGTGGTGATGCTGAACAAGCCGACCGGCTACGAGTGTTCGCAGAAGCCCAAGCACTGGCCAAGCGTGATGACGCTGCTGCCGCCGCCACTGCGCTGGCGCAGCGGCGGTGACGTGCAGCCGGTCGGTCGGCTCGACCAGGACACGACCGGCGTGCTGCTGCTGACCGACGACGGCGCGCTGATCCACAAGCTGACGCACCCGAAGAAGCATGTGGACAAGGTGTACGAGATCACCTGCGCCCGGCCTGTCACGCCGGAACAGGTCGCGCAACTGCGGGCCGGCGTGGTGCTCAACGACGACCCGGTGCCCGTGCGCTCCGAGGAATGCGAGGCGACGGGCGAGTTCACGCTGCGCATGATGCTGACCGAGGGCAAGTACCACCAGGTCAAGCGCATGGTGGCCGCCGTCGGCAACCACGTCGAGTCGCTGCACCGCCGCTCGTTCGGGCGCATCACGGTTCCCGACGGACTGGCGCCGGGGCAGTGGTGCTGGATCGATCCCCAGGACATCTGAACCTCCGAGCCGAGTTCGGGGCACGACACGACATGCGAATTTTCCGTGGCATCCACCACCCCGATCTGGCGCCAGCCTGTGCGCTGACGATCGGCAATTTCGACGGCGTTCATCGCGGGCACCAGGCCATGCTCGCGCTGCTGATCAACGAGGCGCGACACCGCGGCCTGCCGAGCTGCGTGATGACGTTCGAGCCGCATCCCCGCGACTTCTTTGCCCTGAAGGCCGGCACGCCCGAGAAGGCGCCGGCACGCATCGCCACGCTGCGCGACAAGCTGCAGGAGCTGGAACGCTGCGGCGTCGATCAGGTCGTGCTGATGCGCTTCGACGGGCGGTTGGCGAGCCAGTCGCCGCAGGGGTTCATCGACGACGTGCTGGTGCGTGGGCTGGGGGCGCGTTACGTGCTGGTCGGCGACGACTTCCGCTTCGGCGCCAAGCGGGCGGGCGACTACGCGATGCTCGACGCGGCGGGCGACGTGGCCGGCTTCGACGTGGCGCGGATGATGAGCTACGAGGTCCACGGGCTGCGCGTGTCGAGTTC
>JBEEMX010000432.1:0-3437 GCA_041192465.1 Pseudomonadota bacterium
CCAACGCCGGTGCTGGCGCCACCACCGGACAGGCGGCGCAGTCCACCGTCACTCCGGTGGACGGTTCTGGCGCCGAGGCGGCGGCCAACGCGGGTGGCCGGGTCGGGTACTTTGATTTCGACAGCTTCGTGGTCAAGGACGAGTTCCGCGGTGTGGTCGAAGGCAATGCCCGCCGTCTGAGCGCCGACCGCAAGCGCCGCGCGCTGATCGAGGGCCATACCGACGAGCGTGGTGGCCGCGAATACAACCTGGCGCTGGGCCAGCGCCGCGCCGAGGCGGTGCTGAAATCGCTGACGCTGCTGGGGGTGCAGGACGGGCAGGTCGAGGCCGTGAGCTTCGGCAAGGAAAAACCGGTCGCCACAGGCAGCACGGAAGCCGCCTGGGCCAAGAACCGCCGTGCCGAGCTGAAGGACCGCTGAGATGCGCTGCGCCCAGCCCCTGAAACTGTCCACCCTGACCGCCGCCCTCGTGCTGGTCACCTCCGCGCTCTGGCCGATGACGGCCAGCGCCGGCCTATTCGATGACGAGGAGGCCCGCAAGGCCATCGTCGAGTTGCGTACCCGGTTCGAGCAGTCACAGCAGCGGCAGGCGCAGTTCGAAGAAACCGAGCGCAAGACGCTGGCTGCCCAGATCGCCGAACAGGCCGAGCAGGTCACTGTGCTCAAGCGCAGCCTGCTTGATCTGAATGCGCAGATGGAAACCCTGCGCACGGAGATCGCCAAGCTGCGCGGTGCGGACGAACAGCTCGCCCAGGGCAACAAGGATCTGGCCCGCGAGCTGGCCGATCTGCAGCGCAAGTACAAGGACATGGTGGCGGCAATCGACGACCGCATCCGCCGCCTGGAGCCGCAGCGCGTGTCGCTGGATGGCAAGGACGCGGTGGTGGATGCACCGGAGAAGAAAGCCTACGACGAGGCGATCGGCATCCTGCGCAAGGGCGAGTTCGCCAACGCGGCGACGGCACTGGCGGCATTCCAGAAACGCTTCCCGTCGAGCGCCTACAACGGCCATGTGCAGTACTGGCTGGGCAATGCGCTCTATGGCAAAGGCGAGGTCAAGGAGGCGATGAACATTTTCCGCACCTTGGTCACGACGACGCCGGACCATCCGCGTGCTTCCGAGGCACTGCTGGCGCTGGCCAACTGCCAGATCGAGCTGAAGGACGGCAAGGGCGCACGCAAGACCCTGGAAGAGCTGATCGCGAACTACCCGCAGTCCGAAGCCGCGCAGGCTGGACGCGAGCGCATCAAGCAGATCAAGTGACCCGTGATTCCTGTAATTCCCGTGATGCCCGCGACCCTTGCTGATGTGCAATCGCTGGCGGCTCAGGTGCTCTGGGCCGTTTTTTCATTGGCGTTCCTGCTGGGCGTGCTGGTGCGCCAGACGCATTTTTGCACCATGGGTGCGGTGGCGGACATCGTCCATCTGGGCGACTGGAGCCGGATGCGGATGTGGGCGCTGGCCGCCGGGGTGGTGGTGGCGGGCTTCAACGGCATGGTTGCGCTGGGGTGGGTGCAGGCGTCGAACACCTTGTATGGCGGGCCGCACTGGCTGGTTGGATCGGCGCTGACAGGCGGGCTGTTGTTCGGTTTCGGCATGGTGCTGGCGTCTGGCTGTGGCAGCAAGACGCTGGTGCGCGTGGGCGGCGGGAATCTGAAGTCGCTGGTCGTGCTGCTGGTGATGGGTCTGACGGGTTGGGCGACGCTGCGCGGGTTGACGGCCGTGTTGCGCGTGAACACGGTCGATCGGCTGGCCATCGAGTTGCCGGTGTCCCAGGATCTGCCCAGCTTGCTGGCGCATGGGATGGGGTGGCCCGTGGCGGTGCTCGCAGCGGGGTGCGCGGTGGTGGTTGGTGGTGGTCTGGTGGCATGGGCGCTGGCGCGGCCGGAGGGGCGGCATCCGCAGGTGCTGGTCGGTGGTGTCGGCACGGGGCTGCTGGTGCTGGCGATGTGGTGGGTCACGGGGTGCTTCGGCTTCGTGGCCGAGCATCCCGAGACACTGGCACCCATGTTCCTGGCCACGGCCTCGCAGCGCATGGAGTCGTTTTCCTTCGTCGCGCCGGTCGTCCAGGTGCTGGAGTGGCTGGTGTTTTTCAGTGACCGCAGCCGCAGCGTGGGCGTGGGCATGGTCGCGGTGGCGGGAATGCTGTCGGGCTCGGTCGCTGCGGCGCTGGTGACGCGGAGTTTTCGCTGGGAAGGCTTCCGTGATGAGGCGGACATGGGGCGGCATCTGGTCGGCGCCGTGCTCATGGGCGTGGGGGGTGTGACAGCGATGGGATGCACGTTCGGGCAGGGACTGTCGGGCCTGTCCACGCTGGGGCTGACGAGTTTGGTGGCGGTGCTGGCGATCCTCGGCGGGGCTGTGCTCGGCCTGCGATTTCTGACGTGGCAATTGGAGCGTCAGGCATGACGATCGACTTGGTGGAGCCTTCTGCAATGCACGTCGATGCGGATCTGGAGCGTCGTTTTGGTGGCCTGCGCCGCTTGTGGGGCGACGAGGGCTATCAGCGGGTGCGTGCCGCGCGGGTGGCGGTGGTGGGCGTGGGTGGCGTGGGGTCGTGGACGGTGGAGGCGCTGGCGCGGTGTGGTGTGGCGGCGCTGGTGTTGATCGACCTGGACCAGATCGCCGAATCGAACATCAACCGGCAGATCCAGGCACTCGGCACCACGGTGGGCGCTGCCAAGGTGCAGGCGCTGCGCGAGCGGGTGGCCGATATCCATCCCGGCTGCGCCGTGTACGCGGTGGAAGAGTTCGTCGAGCCGGGCAACTGGCCGGCACTGCTGCCCATCGAGGTGGATGTCGTGGTCGATGCCTGCGACCAGAATGCGGCCAAGTTGGCGATGGCGCGCTGGTCGATCACGACGGGCCAGGCGCTGGTCATGGCGGGGGCTGCGGGCGGCAAGTCCAAACCGGAGCGCATCGAGGTGGCCGATCTGGCCGAGGTGACGCACGATCCCTTGCTGGCGCGCTTGCGGCAGCAGTTGCGCAAGGATGGCGCGCCGCGCACGGGGCGCATCGGCGTGCGCTGCGTGTTTTCGCGTGAAGAGGTTCACCTGCCGCCGCAGAGCGCCGAAGCCTGCGCCGTCGATGGCAGCTTGAACTGCCACGGTTACGGTTCCAGTGCCATGGTGACGGCCAGTTTCGGTATGGCTGCCGCGGCACAGGCGCTGGAACTCGTTCGCAGTGCTTGACGAAGTGGGTAGTAGTTGGTTTAGAATCTAAGGCTTGACTCCAAACAAAACCGAATCGGTGACGGTCAGGTACTGTGCAGAGAAGAGACGCCAAAACGGCGGGTCGTTAGCTCAGTTGGTAGAGCAGCGGACTTTTAATCCGTAGGTCGCAGGTTCGAGTCCCGCACGACCCACCAAAGACGTGAGACACGGGCGTAAAAATCGTGTTATAGTATCGGTCTTGACGAAATATTAGTTTGCTTCGTT
>JBEEMX010000433.1:0-3437 GCA_041192465.1 Pseudomonadota bacterium
CTTTCATGCACGCCACCCGCGAGCCAAACCCATGAATTCGCTCAAAGCCAAGCTTCCCCCGATCGGGACACTGGGCCCGGCCATCGCACTGATCCTGGCCTGTGCCTTCTTCTCCTTCCAGCACGAACGCTTTCTCACGCTGCAGAATTTCTCGCTGATCCTGCAGCAGGTCATGGTCGTGGGCACCATCGCCATCGGCCAGACCCTGATCATCCTGACCGCCGGCATCGACCTGTCCTGCGGCATGGTCATGGCGCTGGGCTCCATCGTGATGACCAAGGTCGCCGCCGACTACGGCCTGAACGCCCCGCTGGCCATCCTCTGCGGCGTCGCCGTGACGACCCTGTTCGGCCTGATCAACGGCCTGCTCGTCACCCGCGTCAAGCTGCCGCCCTTCATCGTGACGCTGGGCACGCTGAACATCGCCTTCGCCGTCACGCAGCTCTACTCGCACGCGCAGACCATCACCCAGATCCCGGACGGCATGAACCTGCTGGGCGAGACCTTCGGCCTGGGTGGCGCCCGCGTCGCCTATGGGACCGTCCTGATGCTCGCGCTGTACATCGCGACCTGGCTCTGGCTGCGCGAGACTGCGCCGGGCCGCCATGTCTACGCCGTAGGCAACAACCCTGAAGCGACGCGCCTGACCGGCATCCCGACCGACCGCGTGCTGCTGACCGTCTATGCGCTGGCCGGCACGTTCTACGGCATCGCCTCGATGCTGGCCGTGGCCCGGACCGGCGCGGGTGACCCGAACGCCGGCCAGACCGAAAACCTCGACGCCATCACGGCCGTGGTGCTCGGCGGAACCAGCCTGTTCGGTGGCCGCGGCATCCTGCTCGGCACGCTGATGGGCGCGATGATCGTCGGCGTGTTCCGCAACGGCCTCACGCTGATGGGCGTGTCGTCGGTCTACCAGATCCTGGTGACCGGCATCCTGGTGATCCTGGCCGTGGCCACGGATCAGATGTCTCGCAAGGGGGGCCGCTGACATGAGCGCACAACCGCAAATCGTGATGCAGGCCAAGGGCCTGGTCAAACGCTACGGCCAGGTCACGGCCATCGACGGTGCTGACTTCGAGCTGCGCGCCGGTGAAATCCTGGCGGTGATCGGTGACAACGGCGCGGGCAAGTCCTCGCTGATCAAGTGCCTGTCGGGGGCCACCATCCCCGACGAAGGCGAGATCTGGCTGGACGGCAAGCCGATCCACTTCAAGAGCCCGATCGACGCCCGCCGCGTCGGCATCGAGACGGTCTACCAGGATCTCGCCGTGGCCCCGGCCATGACGATTGCCGAGAACCTCTTCCTCGGTCGTGAACTGCTCCGCCCCGGCTTTGCCGGGAGCGTGCTGCGCATGATCGACAAGAAGCGGATGCTGGAGCAGAGCATCACCCGCATGAACGAGCTGAAAGTCGGTATCCGCTCGATGACGCAGGCGGTGGAGACGCTTTCCGGCGGCCAGCGCCAGTGTGTGGCGGTGGCGCGGGCGGCGGCGTTTGCCGAGCATGTGGTGATCCTGGACGAACCGACCGCGGCGCTGGGCGTCAAGGAAGGCAACATGGTGCTCGACCTGATCCGCCGGGTGCGCGACAAGGGCCTGCCGGTGATCCTGATCTCCCACAACATGCCGCACGTATTCGAGATCGCCGACCGCATCCACGTCGCCCGGCTGGGCAAGCGGGCCGCAGTGTTGAACCCGAAGAAGATCAGCATGAGCGACACCGTGGCAGTGATGACGGGCGCCATGCCGGCCGACAAGATCCCCAAGGAATGCCTGGCCTGAGGCGGCGCAGCGCACCACACGAACCGACCAGACCATTACAGGAGACGACATGCTCAAGGGGATCGACCCACTGCTGACACCGCAGTTGCTGCAGGTGCTGGCGGAGATGGGCCATGGCGACGAGATCATCGTGGCCGACGCCAACTTCACCGCGGCCAGCCTCAGCATTGGCCCGGATGGACGACGCAAGCCCATCATCCACCTGCCCGGCGCTGGTATCCAGCGCACGGCGCAAGCCCTGCTCAGCCTGCTGCCGCTGGACGTGGCGGTGACACAGCCGATCGCCTACATGAAGGTCTGCGACACGCCCGACGGCTACCGCAGCCGCCTGCAGCGTGAGGTGATCGAGCTGATCGAAACGGGTGGTCACGCGCGCGCCGAGCAGTGCGAGGCGATCGAGCGGTTTGCGTTCTACGACCGCGTGCGCACGGCGTTTGCCATCGTGCTGACCAGCGATCTGCAGCCCTACGGCAACTTCCTGTTCAAGAAGGGTGTCATCGGCGAGGCGCTGGACGCTTGAGCCTGATCCGCACCCGGTTCGGTGCTCATCCAGAAAAAAGGCCGGCGACATGCCGGCCTTTTTCCGTTTGCTGGCCCGGGCGTCAAGCGCCCTTGAGCTTGCCGACCACGAACAGCAGCACCGCCGCGCCGACCACTGACGCGATGTAGCTCGCCGGCTGTCCCTGGGTGTACCAGCCGAGCATCTGGCCAGCGTATCCCGCGACGAACGAGCCGGCAATGCCCAGCAAGGTCGTCAGGATAAAACCCAGCGACTGCGCGCCGGGGATGATCCACCGTGCCACGAGGCCAATCAGGAAGCCCACGATCACCATCCAAACAATGCCCATGTCTCATCTCCTCAGATGTGCCCGCCACCGTGGCGGTACCCCACTGTAGGAGAAAAATGTGAACTTTGTCACTCAGATTGATCCAGTGGATTGATTTATCAGATTTTTTCATTTGCAAATTTCACTGGTTCAACTGCGCCCAGACCTTGTCCAGCCGCTTGACGCTGACGGGCTGCGGCGTCCTGAGTTCCTGCGCGAACAGGCTGACCCGCAGCTCCTCCAGCAGCCAGCGGTATTCGGTCAGGCGGCTGTCGTCGGTGCCTTTGAGATCGGCGAGGCGGCGGGTGTAGCGGGTTTCCAGCGGGCGCAGCTCGGTCAGGCGCTGCGCATCCCGGACGGGGTCGGCGCGCCACTTGTCCAGCCGCAGCACGACGGCCTTGAGGTAGCGCGGCAGGTGGTGGAGCTGTGACCAGTGCGTCTGCGCGATGAAGCGCTTCGGCACGAGGCGCTGCAACTGGCCGGTGATGTCGTCGGCCACGTCCTTGGGCACGCGGGTGTCCTTGAGCTTGCGCAGCGCGGCGGCGTAGTCGATCAGGATGGTGCCGGCCGTGCGTGCGACTTCCTGCGCGATCAGGTTCAGGCGGGGCCGGCCTTCGTCGAGACGCTGCTGGAAGGCTCGGGCGTCGGTCGGCAGCGGATCGGCCAGGAACGCCCGCGTCAGCGCCACGTCGATGATCTGGTCGCGCAACTCTTCCTGCGTGCCCAGCGGCATGAAGGACACCGACATCTTCTGCAGGTCCGGGATGTTCTTCTCCAGGTACTTCAGCGGCTCCTTGAGGTTCAGCGCCACCAGCCGGCGCAGGCC
>JBEEMX010000434.1:0-3435 GCA_041192465.1 Pseudomonadota bacterium
GATCTGGTGCGCGTCGATGCCGTGACCGGGGTGCTGGAGGCGCTGGTGCCGGCCGAGGAATGGGCGGCGCGGGCCATCGAAGAACGCCCCGACGCGCTGACCGACGACGCCGGACACGGCATGGGCCGCGAGCTGTTTGGCGGTATGCGTCGCCATGTACTGACCGCCGAAGAAGGCGCCGTGACCTGGCTTTGAACGTCCTGTGCCCTTGATCTGACCGACCTTGCAACCCTGAGCCTGTCCATGAACACCCTCGAACTCGCCGCCTGCGGCCCCGTGATCCCTGTCATCGTCATCGACCGTGTCGAAGACGCCGTGCCGCTCGCCCGTGCGCTGGTCGCGGGCGGCGTGCGCGTGCTGGAGGTGACGCTGCGCACCCCGGCCGCGCTCGACTGCATCCGCGCCATGGTCGCCGCCGTGCCCGAGGCCATCGTCGGCGCCGGCACCGTGCGCTCCATCGCTGACGCACAAGCGGCCAAGGACGCTGGCTGCCAGTTCGCCGTGAGCCCCGGCTACACGAGCGAGATCGGCCGCGCCTGCCTGGACATCGGCCTGCCGCTGCTGCCGGGGGTGTCCACCGCCAGCGAAGTGATGATGGCCAACGCCGACGGCTACCGCTTCCTGAAGCTGTTCCCGGCGACGGCCGTCGGCGGGATCAACCTGCTGAAGGCGTTTGCCAGCCCCTTCCACGACGTGGTGTTCTGCCCCACCGGCGGCATCACGCTGGAGACGGCGCCGCAGTTCCTCGCGCTGCCGAATGTCAAGGTGTGCGGCGGTTCGTGGCTGACGCCAGCGGACGCGGTCAAGTCCGGCGACTGGGCACGCATCACGCGGCTGGCGGCCGAGGCGCAGGCGCTGCGCTGACCCACAGGCGGTGACGGTTCGGGCGGTGTTCGGGTACGCTTCAGGGCATGCAATTTTCCACACCCACTGACGATCCCGAAGACACCGAGTACACCGCCGCAGAGCGCGCCGCCGCCGCCGCGCGCAGCACCTGGGTGAGCGTGGCGGTCAACCTGCTGCTCACGGCGCTGCAGATCACCGCCGGTATCTTGTCGAAATCCCAGGGCCTGATCGCCGACGGCATCCACTCGCTGTCTGATCTGGTCGCCGATTTCGTGGTGCTCGTGGCCAACCGCCAGAGCCAGCGCGACGCCGACGACAGCCACCCCTACGGCCACCAGCGGGTCGAGAACGCGGCGTCGCTGGTACTCGGCACGCTGCTGCTGGCGGTCGGGCTGGGCATGGTCTGGTCGGCGTTCCAGAAGCTGCAGTCGCCGGAGACGGTGGCACCTGTCGGGGTGGTGGCGCTGTGGGTCGCTGGCGCGGCGCTGATCGCCAAGGAGTCGCTGTTCCGCTACATGCTGGCGGTGGCCAAGCGGGTCAAGTCGAGCTTGCTGGTGGCCAATGCGTGGCACGCCCGCTCGGACGCTGCCTCGTCGCTGGTGGTCGGCCTTGGCATCACCGGCAACCTGCTGGGCTACCCGATCTTCGACCCGATCGCGGCACTGATCGTCGGTTTCATGGTGGCACGCATGGGCTGGGCGTTCGCCTGGGAGGCGATGCACGACCTGATGGACCGCGCCGTCGATGAGGAGGAACTTGCCGCCATCCGCCGCACGCTGGTCGAGACGCCCGGTGTGAGCGGTGCCCACGACATCCGCACCCGCAAGATGGGCGACATGATCGTGGTGGACGCCCACATCGAGGTGGATGCGACGCTGACCGTGGAGCAGGGCCACGACATCGCGGTCGAGGCGCGCCACCGCGTCATGCAGCTCCACCGCGTGCTCAACCTGATGACGCACGTCGATCCGTGGCACCGCCCGGACCGCGACCACGAACCTGTGGCGTGATTTCTTCATTTCCGCTTCACGCTGGCTTCATGTCGGATGGTTTCAATGGCTGTATTGGCGCTCCAAACGGGGTGCCGATGGTCACCACAACCCACTCCCTCAGGAAACCGTCCATGCACAAGCTCCTCGCTCTCATCGCCTCGCTGCTGACCGCCACCGCCACGCTGGCGGCCGACCCGACCTGCACCTCGCCCAAGGACAAGTGGATGAGCCAGGCCGACTTCAAGGCCAAGGTCACTGCCGAGGGTTTCAAGATCAAGACCTTCAAGGTCACCAAGGGCCAGTGTTACGAGATCTACGGCACCGACAAGGCCGGCAAGAAGGTCGAGATCCACTACGATCCGGCGACGGCCACCCCTGTCGCCTTCCAGTGACACCACACGGAAGCTGACCCATGTCCACACCCCCACCGATCCAGCCAGGTGTTCAGCCAGCCACCCAGGTCTGGGATCCGTTCGTGCGGATGTTCCACTGGAGTCTGGTCGCCTGTGTCCTGACGAACTACTTCGTCATCGACGATGGCAAGGATGTCCACCAGTGGATCGGCTACGCCGCCAGCGCGCTGGTGACGCTGCGGGTCGTGTGGGGGTTCATCGGCACGCGGCACGCGCGTTTTACCGACTTCTTTCCCACCCCGAACCGCCTGCGGGCACACTTTGCCGCGATGCGGGCGGGTCGGATGGAACACCACATCGGCCACAACCCGCTTGGTGCGCTGATGATGCTGACGCTGATGGCGGTGGTGATCAGTCTGGGGCTGACAGGGTTTCTGCAGACCACGGACACCTTCTGGGGTGAAGAGTGGCTGCAGGAATTGCACGCACTGATCGCCTCCGTGCTCATCGCACTGGCGGGATTGCATGCAGCGGCTGCCATCCTGATGAGCCGCATCGAGCGCACGAACCTCGTCGCAGCGATGTTCACTGGCGTCAAGCGCCGGTTCTGACCCGAGCCACCCTTGCCGTGCGCCTGCTGCTGCTGGAAGACGACCCGATGCTGGGCGAAGGTCTGTGCGACTACTTGCGCGCCGAGGGCCATGTCATGGACTGGTGCCAGCGGATAGGCGAGGCCGCGCTGCTGGTCAACGAACCCTATGACGCGCTGCTGATCGACTGGCAACTGCCCGACGGCAGCGGTCTGGATTGGTTGCGCCGCCTGCGCCAGCGCGGCCTGACCACGCCGGCCCTGATGCTGACGGCGCGCGACCTGCTCAGCGACCGCGTGCAGGGGCTGGACGCCGGGGCGGACGACTACCTCGTCAAACCCTTCGCACCAGAGGAGCTGGCCGCGCGGCTGCGCGCGGTGTGCCGCCGCACGGCGGGCACGGGTGGGGAGCGCATCGATTTCGGGACGGTCCAGGTCGATCTCACCGCCAAGGCGGTCTGGCTGGGGCCGAGCCGCACCGAACTGACGGCACGCGAATGGGCGCTGCTGGAGGCGCTGGTGCTGCGCGCCGGGCGCATCGTCTCGCGCAGCGACCTGGATGCGCTGGTGATCGGGCAGGACGCAGAGGTCTGCAGCAACGTGCTGGAGGTCCACATCTCCAACCTGCGGCGCAAGCTCGGCCGCACCTTCATCG
>JBEEMX010000435.1:0-3432 GCA_041192465.1 Pseudomonadota bacterium
TGGCCAGCAAACTGACCGCCCCGACCCCGAGACTCAACGCCCGCAGCGGCGCCCAGAACCAGCCGAGCGCGATCAAGCTCGGCACGGCGCACAGCAGGATGCCCTGCTCGTAACCGTCCATCGAACCGCCATAGCGTTGCCAGACGAAGCCGGCGCCGCCGATCACGAGCAGCGCGAACAGCCAGTCGAAGGCGCTGCGCCGGCTGAGCGGCGACGCCCGGCCGAGGGTCAGGGTGGTGGTCTGGTTCATGTCTGCAGCATCCTGGTTTTCAAGGCGTCGAAATCCTTGTCCGTGTCCAGCGTCTGGCGGGTGGCCGACAGGGCAAGCGTCACGGTGGTGGACGGGGCGTCCGCCGGGCCTTCGATCCAGATCCACAGGCGGCGTTCGCGAATGTAGAGCATCGCAAAAACCCCGAGGATCAGGAAGGCACAGCCCAGGTAGACCAGCTTTTGGCCCGGCGCCCGGGTCACCTGGAACACGCTGGCCTGCACCTGGTCAAAACTGGTCAGCGACAGCAGCAGCGGCGCCGGGTAGGCGAACGAATCCGACAGCGACAGCACCGCCTGGCCCATGAACCGCTGTGCCTCTTCGCCCGGCGTCAGCGCGGCCAGCCCGGCGCGCTCGCGCACGAGGTTGAGCAGCTCGAACAGCCCGCCGTTGAGGATGCGGATCAGCACCTCGGAGGTGCGACCGCGGTCGGCCTCGGGCACGTTGGTTTCGATGAAATCCTGCAGGGCCTGCAGGCCGGCGCTGGGCGCCTCCTTGCGCACGGCCTCGGCGCCCGCGAACAGCGTCAACCCGCGCAGCACCGAGGCTTCGAGCTGCTGCGCCAGTTCGGGTTTGTCGGCGGGGGCGGACTTGCGCACGTAGCGGCGCGCGGCTTCCAGGCGGCTGACGGGGTCGGCCAGCGCCGCTTTCATGCCCATCCAGTCGTCCAGCGTGCTGCGTTCATCCGCGGGAATGCGCAGGTAGCGGAAGGCCTGGTCCGGCGTGTCGCGCACCCCGGCGAGGAACACCTTCAGCCCATCCAGTTCGACCGGGATCATGTAGTTGCTGTATTCCCGCGCCTGGCCGGACGCATCGCGCAGCTTGTAGGTCACGGAGGGTCCGACGTTGTGCAGCTTCTTGTCGGCCTTGACGCGGGCGCCAGAGCCGAGGTGTTCGCCCAGCGAGCCGACCAGATCGACCTTGCGCACATCAGCGCCAGAGTTCGACCCGCCCGGGTTCTCGGCGGCGAGGTTCTCGACGTTGATGGTGCGCAGGCCCGTGAATTCGAGCTGGAGCCTGTCGGTCTGCGAGGCTGCGTTGGTCAGCGTGGTGGTACCGCCAACTTCGCCGGTGACCTCGAACGGCGCGCCGGGCCGGCCCATCGGGCGGGCCATCAGGGTGAGCTTGGAGCCACCGTCCTCGAAGCTGGACTGGTAGATGGCAACACCCTTGTGGATGAAGGGTTCGTTGACCTTGACCTTGGCCTCGGTTTTCGTGCCATCCGGGTCGTGGACGATGATGTCGCTGGCGAACAGCTTGGGCATGCCGGTGTCGTAGTACTCGACGACGAACTTCTTCAGCTCGACCTGGAACGGCAGATCCTGCAGCACGATGCCGCTGGTGAGGTTGATCACCGCAGTCCCGGCGACCGCCTTTTCCGGCACATAGAGGTTGGCGCGGAAGGTGGGGTTCGCGGTGGACAGCCGGTGCTCGGGCGCCACGTCCTTGATGAGTCCACCGCCGGCGTAGGTGGACTTGCCCAGCAGCGCCATCTGCGCGTTGACGATCAGGTCGCCGTCCAGCAAGCCGCCGATGCAGATCAGCACGATGGCGCTGTGGGCCGAGATGTAGCCGAGCTTGTTGGCCGCACCCTGGCGCGCGGCGACCATCACGCCGCCCTCGCGCACCTGCGCCTTGCCCTTCCAGCCGTCGTTGGCCAGCACCTCGTTGACACGGGCCAGCGCCTGTTCACGCGACAGCGGCACGACCCCCTTGCCCTTGAGGTGGAACGCCAGCAGCGCGGACTCGCGGATGTTTTCCTTGTAGTTGCGCAGATCCCAGAGGATCTTGGGGGTGTGCCGCGCCACGCACAGGCTGGTCGAGGTCACCAGGAACACCAGGATCAGCAGGAACCAGCCCGTGCTGTAGACCGCGTACAGCCCCAGGCGGCCGAACACCTCGGCCCAGAAGGGGCCGAACTGGTTGACGTAATTGACGGGCGGCTGGTGCTGCTGGACGACGGTGCCGATCACCGAAGCGATGCAGATGACCGTGAACAGCGCGATGGCAAAGCGCATCGACGACAGCAGTTCCACGGTCTCCTGCTTCCAGCGCGAACCCGCCTGGACCTGTGGGCTGGAAGGGGATGCGGACATGGCGGACGGAATTATGCGAATGAAAGCTGAATGCAGCGTAAAGAAGCAGAAAGGCCGGTCAGGGACCGGCCTTATTGATCTGCATCAACGGCGGCGGCCGTGCAGGCCAGCCGCCGTGGGGATCTCAATGCAGCCCGGCGATGTAGTCGGCGACGGCCTTGATTTCGCGGTCGTTCATCTTCGCGGTCACGCCGGTCATCACGGCGTTGTTCTTGCGGATGCCGTCGCGGAAGGCGGTCAACTGCGCAGTGGTGTAGTCGGTGTGCTGACCGGACAGGCGCGGGTACTGGGCAGGGATGCCAGCGCCGGTCGGGCTGTGGCAACCGGCACAGGCGGGCACCTTGCGATCGGCGATGCCACCGCGGTAGATCTTCTCGCCCAGCGTGACCAGGTCCTTGTTCTTCGCAGCACCCGGCTTGGCTTGCTTGCTCGAATAGAAGGCGGCGACGTTCTTCATGTCCTCGTCGCTCAGGGCAGAAGCGAAGCCTTTCATGATGGCGTTGTCGCGCTTGCCGGCCTTGAATTCGGTCAGTTGCTTGACGAGGTATTCCGGGTGCTGGCCTTGCAGGATCGGGTTGGCGGGCGAGCCGCGCGAGCCATCGGCCGTGTGGCAGGCGCCGCAGACCTGGGTGGAGATGGCCTGCCCCTTGGCCGGATCGACCTTGGCAGCGGCGGGTTGGGACTCATTGGCAGCGAGCGGGGTGGCCATGGCGGCCGCCGCGAGCAGGGCAAGAAGCGACTTGACGTGCGATTTCATGGTTGAGCGGCGCAAAGGCAGACGTGAAACCTGAAGATTTTACAATGGCGAATGATCACCCCCCCACTTGCCCCTCTCGTCGGTGGCGCCGATGCCACGCGAACCGCCCTCGCCTGGACCCACACGGCCCGCTTTCTGACCACCGCGAGCCGTCTGGACCAGCTTCCGGCGCACGAATTGCCCGAGATCGCCTTCGTCGGCCGGTCCAACGCGGGCAAGTCCACCGCCATCAACACCCTGGCCCAGCAGCGACAGCTCGCCTACGCCTCCAAGACCCCCGGCCGCACGCAGCACATCAACCTGTTCGAGGT
>JBEEMX010000436.1:0-3430 GCA_041192465.1 Pseudomonadota bacterium
CGGTCCATCAGCGCGTCGTAGGGCATCAGGCCGGTGGCGTCGGCCAGGTGCATCGCCTCCTCGCGGGCGACCTGCACGACCGGCTTGAAGTTCTCGACGAAGCCGGCCCAGTCGTTGGCGGGTCGCTGGCGGCGCCAGGCGTGTTCGCAGCGGGCGGTGGCCAGCGTGCGGCGCTCGACCAGCGCAGCGGGCAGCGCGTTGGCGGCGAGCCAGTCGCGGCGCATCTCGCGCAGGTTGGCGCGCTGCCAGTCGGACAGCGTCTCGCCGTCGGCCTGGCGCAGCAGGGCGGCCAGCGCGGGGTCGGTGCGCTGGGCGTGCAGCAGGCCGTCGAGTTCGGCCATCGCAGCGGCGCGGGCTTCGTTGCCGCCGGACGGCATGTTGGCGGCCTGGTCCCAGCCGACGATCGAGCCGAGGTGCTCGAAGCGGTACAGGCGCAGGAAGCGGGTTTCGAGGTCGGTGTAGGCCGGTGTCGGCGCTTTGGTCGTGGTCGTGTTCATGGATGGATTCCCCCAAAGAAGGTCATGCGAAGGTGATGTGCAAGTTGTAAGCGAAAACAACAGGCCGGTAGCACGACATCACCTGTCGCGGCGGTTCATACGCTCGGCATCCGAAACAACCCGGAACGCAAGCCATGACTCAGACGACATCCTGCCACCACCGCCCCACGCTGCGGCATCTGCTCCCCGCGCTCGCGATCAGCCTGGGAGGACTGCTGACCCTGCCGGCCCACGCCATCGAGGTCTGGCACAGCAACACCGTTTTCGCCAACCAGGGCCAATGCACCGCCACGCTCACGCTCGACAGCGGTGGCGAGGAATTCCGACAGGTGCGCCTGCAAGCCGCCGTGCTGGACAAGGCCGGGCGACGGCTGACGGCCAAGACGCTGGACGTGCCGAGCATCGGCGCCAGCTCCGCAGAGCGATTCGCCGAAGCCCTGCTCGAAGGCGAAGCCCTCTGCGACGAGTCACTGCAATTGCAGATCACCTCGGCCACTGCGGTTGTCAACGGCAAGCGCATCGACTTGCTGCGCACCGGGCAACTCACGCCACGGGCGTTTCGCCCAATGCCGATCCGGGTGTCGAGTCCTGCGGCGGCAGCAGCGCCAACACCCAAACCTGCCACACCAGCAGAGCGGATCGTTGACCTCCGCCTGAAAGCCGCGCCGCAATTCAGCGGAGAAGGCATTCACCTCCAAAGCGCAGAGGGCCAGCACGCGATGTATGCGGTCCACGCCAGCGAACAAGTGGTACGTGCTTTCCAGAAAGCCCGCGCTGGTCAGTGCTTGCGCCTGCACGTCAGCGCCGATTTCGACTTCTCCAACGCCCAGTCCATCCACCGGGTCGAACCGAACTGTCCGTGACGGCGGTCGGCGCCTTCGCTACCCACCATCCCACCCTCACCACAGCAACCCCGCAGAGTCACATTCAGATCCACATTCACATGGCCACCTTTGAACTGAGCAAGAAGATCCGATCACCCAGATCCACGAGCAAACGCCCATTCGTGAGATTTATCACGCCGAAGAGCGGCAAGTGGTACCGCATCGGGCATGTCTTGATTAGTCTCCCGATCCGACAAAAAGAAGAAAAATTGCCATTTATCAAAAAACGGGGATGCGCTGACACCGGCTTCCCGGAATTGCGTCACACCACACCATGCCGACTCCTGATGATTCGCCGCTGCTCGCGCGCCGCCTGACCGCCATTCTGGTCGCACTGAACGAAGGCAGGGAACTCGATCCTGGCGCGCTGGCAACCGAGTTCGGCGTGAGCCGACGCACGATCCAGCGCGATCTGTGCCAGCGTTTCCAATGCCTGAACCTGGAGCGCACCGACACCGGCCACTACCGGCTGCCGCAACCGCATCTCGGCACGTTCTCGTTCCAGGACATGGAGCACTTCGCTGCCCTGTCTGGCGTTCGCCAGCTCTACCCGCACCTGAGCCGCGACTTCGTGCGCACCCTGCTCGACCGGCCGATCGACTCGGCGCTGACCGTCCAGGGCCCCAGCGCCGAGGGTCTCGACAGTGCGCAGTCACGCACCTTCCGGCAGATCGAGGACGCGATCCGGCTGCAACGCTGCATCGGCTTCTCGTACAGCAAGCCAGAAGGCGACAAGCATTACGCCCGCATTGCGCCCTACCGCCTGATCAACCACGGCGGCATCTGGTACATGGCCGCCCTGGATGGGGATTGCATCAAGGCATTCACCTTCACGAAGATTGACCGGCTGCTGGTGTCGGACGAGGCGTTCGAGCGTGTGGCCCGGATCGAGAAAATGCTGAAGGACGAGGACAGCATCTGGCTCAACACCCACAAGACCGAGGTGGTGCTGAAGGTCTCGGCGCAGGTGGCTGGGTATTTCCGCCGCAGCCGACTGATCGGTGCGCAGAAGATCGAGAAGGAGCTGGAGGACGGCGGCCTGATCATCTCGGGTCGCATCGCGCACTCGAACCAGATCCTGCCAACCGTGCGCTACTGGATTCCGAATATCTGGATCATCAGTCCCGAGCATCTGCAGACGGAGGTGGAGCAGCAGATGCGGGACTATCTGGAAAAACACTGAGGATCGCGATGCCGCTTCCTCCAAAAAATCCCTACCGGCGCTTCAGATGTACAGCCTGCGGCTGGTCGAAAACGGTTCTGCAGCGCACCGACGAACTGGATTTTTGCCACTCATGCCCGAACTTCAGCCCACACAACTTGCGTATTGAGAAGACACTGCACGGGGAGCTTTACGAGCAGTACCTCAAGCTGACAGGACGGAGTGGTCCGAAGTTTTGACGGAAATTTCTACGCGCAACCAAAATTCACTAACCAGTCAACCCAGATCAATCATGGGCATTATTATTGGTGTAATCGGAATATTTTTTGGTCTTGCCTTGCTTGCACAAATCGGGATCAAACACCTTATAGCCGCAATGATTGCAGGCGGAATTGGTTTTTCTTTGGGGGATCTCGCCAGTACAGGATGGGGAGTCTATGGCGCCATCTTGGGCGGATTGATAGGAATCGCAGCAGTCAGTCAGTGACATATCCAAAAACGACTAAGGTCGCCCAACATTGATTACAAATAATATTATCAACCCCACGTACATCCGTACCAGCGGATAACTCCCACCACCGCAACAGACAGCAACAGCACCATCCAACATGGCTATTTTCACTACAGACCTAAAAGGCGAACTCGAGCAGATCAAAAAAGCTGCAAACGATGTGGTCAATAATAGCGTCAACCCGATGATCAACGATGCAATAAAACAGGCATCCGGAGAAATTAACAAGGTTGTCGAGAAAGCAAGCAGTCAGATCCAAGAGAACATCAAGCTTCTCTCGGAAGAGATTCATAATCAACGAAAATTGACGAAGGACGAATTGAGAAAACTCGCTACCCTCTTCAAAGGACAACGCCAGTCGTTGGCAATAGAAGCA
>JBEEMX010000437.1:0-3424 GCA_041192465.1 Pseudomonadota bacterium
CCTCACCAACCGCATCGGTGGCTGGTGGGGCTACGACGCACCCAAGGGCACGCAGGCGCAATACCGCACGGCCTACGAGATCTGCAACGGCTGGAACGACCTGACCTGGGTGGCGAAATGCACGCTCAAGGCGGGCGCGGTGGTCGTGATCGGGCCGGGGCAGTCGGTGTCGGCGCAGACCTGCGGGGACGTGACTGGCGTCGAGAGCTACCCGGCGAACCAGAGGGACTGGCAGACCTACGTGGACAAGCCGTGGGCCCGACCGACCGAGCTGGTCTGCCCGGCCGACACCGAGGACTACCAGGCCGATCCGGCCGACATCTCGAAGGCCAAAGCGGCGTCTTGATGGGTCAAGGCGGCGGGCCGGTGTGCAGCCGGTCGCGCCGCCACAGGGCCGGGAACCACCGGATCCACAGCCCCGCCACCACCAGCACGCCCACGCCGCCCAGCAGCACCGAGCCCACCGGCCCGAGCAGCGCGGCGGTGGCGCCTGACTCGAACTCGCCGAGCTGGTTGCTGGCCCCGATGAAGATCGAGTTCACGGCGCTGACCCGGCCGCGCATGGCGTCAGGTGTGCCGAGCTGCACCAGCGTCTGGCGGATCACGACGCTGACCATGTCCGCACCCCCCGAAGCCAGCAGCGCCAGCAGCGACAGCCAGAACGAGGTGGACAGCGCGAACACCAGCAGGCACAGGCCGAACGCCGCCACGGCACCGATCAGCGTGCGCCCGACGCGGCGCTCCAGTGGCCGCCGCGCCAGCCAGATCGACACCAGCAGCGCCCCGGCTGCGGGTGCCGCCCGCAACAGGCCCAGGCCCCACGGCCCGGTGTGCAGGATGTCCTTCGCGTACATCGGCAGCAGCGCGTTGGCGCCACCGAGCAGCACGGCGAACAGGTCCAGCGACATCGCGCCCAGCATCACCGGCTGCCCGCGCAGGAAGTGCACCCCGGCCAGCACGCTGTCCCAGCTTGCTGGCTCGTGCGGTGCCGCCGGTGCGTCATAGCGGATGCCGTTGGTCAGCCCGCAGGCGAGCAACAGGAAACCTGTGCCGACCGCGTAAACCACGTCCGCGCCGGCGACATACAGAAAACCGCCCAATGCCGGCCCGCCGATGATGGCCACCTGCATGCCGCTGGACCCCAGCGCCACCGCCTGCCCGAGCAGCGTCGGTGGCACCAGCAGTGCTGGCAGCGCCTGACTCGCCGGCATCTGGAACGCCTTGGCCACGCCGAACACGATCGACACACCCAGGATCAACGAGCGCGTCATCCCGCCCTCGCGGCTCGCCACCGTCAGCACCACGGCCATGGCCGCTTGCAGCAGTGTCGCGGCCAGCATGATCCGGCCGCGGTGGTGGCGGTCGGCGACATGGCCGGCGGGCAGCGTCAGCAGCAGCGCCGGCAGGAACTGCGCCAGCCCCACCAGCCCGAGATCCCAGGCGCTGCCGGTCAGGTCGTACATCTGCCAGCCCAGCGCCACCATCAGCATCTGCGCCGCGAGCTGTGCGCTCAGCCGGGTGAGCCAGAAGAAGACGTAGGCACGGTGGCCGAGCAGGGCCGAGAAACCGTTCATGAACGGAAGAGCCGCGAGTATTGGGCCTCGTGCTGGGCGGAGAGGATGGCGAGCATCGGCGTGTGCGCCTGCCGGGCGCTGTCGGGCAGGGTCAGCGCGTGTTCCACCTCGGCGGGGATGGTTTCGACCAGCGCGGCGAGGATGCGCTGGCCGGCGCTCTGGCCGAGTGGCACCGACTTGATCGCGGCCTGCACCATGTTTTCTGCCCAGCCGAAGGCGTGGGCGAGCAGGGCTTCGCGCAGCGGCGCTCCGGTGCGCTCGACGGCCAGCGCAAACGCCACCGGCCATGTCGGTGCAGGCTTCAACGCGGCGAGTTCGGCAATGCGGGTGTCGGGGAAGGCGAGTTCCGCATCCTGCGTCGTCAGCCATGCACCGAGCGAGCGCCCCATCTGCTCGGTCTGCTGGCGGAACTCGCTGCTCTCGCGGGTCAGGCGCACCCAGTCGTTGAGTTCGGTGACGCGCTCGCTGTCCCGCTGGCGCCAGGCGGCGTGACAGCGGGCGACGACGGCCAGGTCGGCGCGGGCCAGCGCGAGGTGGAGCTGATCGACCAGCCAGCGTGACACGTCACCCTCACCACTGACCAGCCCGGCGTCGATCGCCGCTTCCAGCCCCTCGGAGTAGCTGAACCCGCCCACCGGCAGCGCAGGCGAGGCCAGCCACATCAATTGCAGCAGCGCCGACGGGGCGAGCGTCGGCGGCTTCGCACGGACCTTCGGCATCAGTGGTCGTGGCCGCAGCCTGGGCCGTGGACGTGCGGCGTCTCGGCGGCACGCACGGTGATGTTCAGCGGCTTGCCGCGCACGGGGGCAGCGACTGGAGCGGGGGCGTGGCCGTGGTCGTGGTCATGCGCGTGACCATGGTCGTGCTCGCCGTGCCCGTGGCTGTGTCCGCCCGCCGCATAGGCGCCACCTTCAGGTTCGAAGGCAGACTGTTCCTCGGTGACGGTCAGGTGCATCTGGCGCAGCATGTCGGCCAGCACGTGGTCCGGCTCGAACTTCAGGTGGTCGGGCTGCAGCTCCAGTTGCACATGCCGGTTGCCCAGGTGGTAGGCGGCGCGCACGAGGTCGAACGGCACGCCGTGTTCGCTGCACGGGCGCACGACGAGCACCGGCTGCGGCGCCGCGAGGACGCGCACCATCGAGCCGTCTTCGGCCACCAGCACGTCGCCGCCACGCACCAGCGTGCCGCGCGGCAGGAAGACGCCGAGGTGGCGCCCGCTGCTGTCGGTGGCGTCGAAGCGGCTTTTCTGGCGCACGTCCCAGTCGAGTTCGACGGATGGGGCGCGCTTGAGCAGAACCTGTGCGAGGCCCTGGCCTTGGGGGAGGAGTTTGTTGACGGTCAGCATGGCGCCTATTGTGCGGCGGCGCGGGCGATCTGCTTCCGTACCCAGGCGATCACGGCCTCCGGGCTGGTGAACTCGTCGGCCGAGCGTGCGGCGATGGCGGGGAAACGTTCGCGCCACAGCTTCGACAGCGTGGTCCCCGGCCCCAGCTCCAGCACGCATTGCACGCCCCGCTCGGCCAGCGCCTCGATGCAGCGGTCCCACGGCACTGTCTGCGCCACCTGCCGGGCGAAGGCGTCGCGCAGCGCATCCGGCCGGCGCACGACTTCGCCCGTGGCGTTGCAGACCAGCGCGGTGCGGGGCACGGCGAAGGGCCGGACGGCGGTCAAGGCGGCGAGGACCGGCACGGCCTTGGCCAGCATGGGCGTGTGCGAGGCGATCCGCACGGCCAGCCGTGTGCAGGACACGCCCCCCGCGGCCCATTCGCGCTCGGCGGCGTCGAGTGCTGTCGCTGCGCCACCGACGATGCAGTGCTGCGGCCCGAGCCGGATCGCGACGGCGAGGCCGT
>JBEEMX010000438.1:0-3410 GCA_041192465.1 Pseudomonadota bacterium
GTTCGCACCCTGCTGGCCCTGTCGGCCGCCGTTCTGGCGCTGTCCGGCTGTTCTTCGATGAAGGACGGCATGGGCGCCGTGAAAGAAGGCATGGGTTCCATGCGTGACCGCATGATGGGCGACGGCCCGAGTGCGACTGCCAAGCTCGAAGCGACCAAGGGCAACACGGCCAACGGCACGGTCACTTTCAAGCAGCACGGCGACCATGTGATGGTGCATGCCCGCATCAGCGGCCTGAAGCCTTTCGGGGAACATGGTTTCCACGTCCATGAAAAGAGCGACTGCAGCAGCGGCGACGGGATGGGCACAGGCGGCCACTTCAACCCGACCGGCAAGCCCCACGGCACGCAGGATGCCGACCACCACGCCGGTGACATGCCTTCGCTGAAAGCCGATGTCGAAGGCAAGGTCGAGGTGCGTTTCCACCTGACCGGCGTGACATTGGGCAATGGCGGGCCAGCGGATCTGGCGGGGCGCGGGCTGATCGTGCATGCTGGCCCGGACGACTACAAGACCCAGCCGACCGGCAACTCGGGCGCGCGCATTGCCTGCGCCGTGATCGAGTCCACCAAGCGTTGAACCGTTGAGACCTTGATGCGCAGTCTCCAGATTCTCGCGGGGCCACGTGCCCGCCTGCATCTGGCTGCACAGGGGCTGCGTCCGGTGGATGTGCGGGCGGTGGCAGCAGCGGCGGGCGGTCCCAAGGGCCTGGTTCTGACGCCGATTGACCGGTTCCTGTTCAGCCACTGGCTGGGCGGGGACGGGCCGCCCGTGCATCTGGTCGGCGCAAGCATCGGCGCCTGGCGCATGGCTTGCGCGGCCTTGCCAGACCCGGAGGCCGCACTGGCAGGTCTCGTGCGCGACTACATCGCCGAAAGTTACGCGCCACCCCGCGGCGAGCGGCAATCGGCCCGCAACATCAGCCGGCGGTTCGCTGAATTGCTGGACGTGCAGATCGCTGGACGACAGGCCGAGGTGCTGGCGCATCCGCGGTTCCGGCTCCATGTCGTGACCAGCCGTGGACGCCACATCCTGCGCCGCGAGCGGCTGCTGACGACGGCGCCGGGCTACCTGGGCGCGTTCCTGAGCAATGCGGTCAGCCGGCGCTGGCTGGGTGGCTGGCTGGAGCGGGTGTTGTTCTCCGACGCCCGGGATGCACTGCCGCTTCCGCTGGATGATCTGCCGACCCGCCGTGTCGCACTGACGCCAGAGAATCTGCTGCCGAGCATCCTCGGATCGGGTTCGATCCCGTTCTGGCTCGACGCGGTCCACGACATTCCCGGCGCGCCGCGTGGCGCCTACTGGGACGGTGGCATCACCGACTACCACCTGCACTGGCCGTGGCGCGAGATCGTGGCGACGCCCGAATCCGGCGGACTGGTGCTCTATCCGCATTTCCAGCCGCGGCTGGTGCCGGGCTGGCTCGACAAGGGCCTGCGCCGCCGACACCGGCCGACGCCGTGGCTCGACAACCTGATCGTGCTCGCGCCGTCGCCAGAGTGGATCGCCACGCTGCCCCGCGGCAAGATCCCCGACCGTGGCGATTTCAAGGCATGGGGCGACGACCACGCCGGGCGGATGCAGGCGTGGACCGGCTCGGTCGCCGAGAGCCAGCGTCTGGCCGACGAATTCGCGCAGTGGCTGCAGGACGGCTGTCCGCTCGACCGCGTCACCGCGCTGGAGTCCACCTGATGGGCGCCCACCGGTTGACCCCGGCGATGCGCGATCTGCTGCAGCGCATCCGCAAGGCGAACCGCCCGCCGCTGCACACGCTCGGCGCGGTCAAGGCCAGGCGCCTGTACGAATCGGCGGCGGAGGTGCTGGAGCCACCGCGCGCACCGCTGCCGCGTGTGGAAACGCTGGTGCTGCCAGTCGGTCCGGGCATCGAACGACCGGCGCGGCTCTATGCACCGCAGTTGCGCGAAGCGGGCGTCTTGCCTGTGCTGCTGTACCTGCACGGCGGCGGGTTCACGGTCGGCAGCCTCGAAACGCACGACAGCCTGTGCCGCCAGCTCGCGCTGCGCAGCGGGGTGGCGGTGGTTGCGCTCGACTACCGGCTGGCGCCGGAGCATCGGTTTCCCGCCGCGGTCGAGGACAGTTGGGGCGCCTTGCAGTGGCTGTCACGGCATGCGGACACGCTCGGACTCGATGGTGCCCGGCTGGCGGTCGGCGGCGACAGCGCTGGCGGCACGCTCGCTGCCGTGGTCGCATTGATGGCGCGGGATGCCGGTCTGCCGCTGGCCCTGCAAGTGCTCATCACACCGGGCACCACCGCGCACGCCGACACCGCTTCGCATGCCCGCTACGCCGAAGGTTTCCTGCTCGAAAAGGCCGGCATCGACTGGTTCTTCGACCAGTACATCGACCATGCCCGGCGCACCGACTGGCGCTTCGCCCCGCTGCTGGCCGACGACCACGCCGGCCTCGCGCCCGCCTGGATCGGTCTGGCCGAGTGCGATCCGCTGGTCGATGAAGGTGTGGCCTACGCCGACGCACTGCGCATGGCGGGTGGTGCGGTCGAGCTGGAGCTGTACAAGGGCGTGACGCACGACTTCATCAAGCTCGGCCGCGTGATTCCGGAGGCGGCGCTGGCGCAACAAGCGATTGCCGATGCGCTGCGCGCGGCGCTGTATCCTTGAATCTGAACGAAACCAACAAGGATCGGGTCATGGCGCTGCGCGGCAATTTTCGTTTTTCGCACCGGCTCCGGGTGCGCTGGTCCGAGGTCGATCTGCAGCAGATCGTCTTCAACGGCCACTACCTGAACTACTTCGACACCGCCGTCGCCGACTACTGGCGCGCGATGGCCTTGCCCTACCAGGCGGCGATGGCCCGGTTAGGCGGCGATCTCTATGTGCGCAAGGCCACGCTGGATTACCTCGGCAGCGCCCGCTTCGACGACCTGCTCGATGTGGCGATCCGCTGCGAGCAGGTCGGCAACACCTCGCTGCGGCTGCGTTGCGCCGTGTTCCGCGGAGAAAAGCTGCTGGTCACGGGCGAGCTGGTCTATGTCTTCGCCGATCCGGCCACGCAGTCCAGCCGGCCGGTTCCGCCCGAGTTGCGCGAGATGCTGCTCGATTTCGAGGCCGGGGCCGAGATGCTGGATGTGCAGGTCGGGCACTGGGACGAGCTGGGCGTGTCGGCGCAGGATGTGCGCGCGGAGGTGTTCGTGCGCGAGCAGGGCATTCCGCTCGATCTGGAACTCGATGAGGCTGACCACAGCGCCGTGCATGCCCTGGCGTTGAACCGGCTCGGCATGCCGCTGGCGACCGGGCGCCTGTTGCAACACGCACCCGGCGTAGCGCGGCTGGGACGCATGGCCGTGATCGCCCCGATGCGGGGTAGCTCGGTCGGGCGGCAGATTCTGGAGGCGCTGATCGCAGCAGCGGCGGCGCGCGGTGACCACACGG
>JBEEMX010000439.1:0-3403 GCA_041192465.1 Pseudomonadota bacterium
TGCGCAGGCATTGCCGGCGCAGATGGCTCCTCCTTTTGCGCCAGTGCAGTTGGGCTTGTCCGAGGAAAGCAAGCTCGCCCTGCTCGACCACTGGCGCAGCATCAAGAAGCGCAAGTGGCCCGTGCTGGGTCTGGCGACGGCGCTGGCCGCACTGGGCGCCGCCGTGGCGTTCTCGATGACGCCCATCTACCGCTCGACGGCCACGGTGCTGATCGAGCCGGGCAAGCCGAAGTTCCTCTCGATGGAGGACATGCTCGGCGGCGCCATGCAGACCAAGGAACACTACCAGACGCAGGTCGAGATCCTGAAGTCGCGGGAGGTCGCGCTGCGCACCGTGAACTCGATGAAGCTGTGGACGGATGCGCAGTTCGATCCACGCAAGTCGGACCTCAGCACCACGGCCAAGCTCAAGTCGATGGTGGGCCTGTCTGCGGCCCAGCAGGACTGGACGGACGAGGCATTGGCCGACTCCGCCGTGAAGCCGCTCATGGTGAATCTGACCGTGGAGCCTGTGCGGCTGAGCCAGTTGGTCAAGGTCAGCTTCGACTCGTCGGATTCGAAGCTGGCGGCCCGCGTGGCCAATGACATCGCGTCCAACTACATCGACTCGGACCGCGATGCCAAGTTCAAGCTGGCCCAGAGCCTCAACGGCTGGCTGGAAAAGCGCGCCACGACACTGCGCGAAAACCTGCTGGCGTCCGAGAAGGCGCTGCAGTCCTACCGCGAAGAAAAGGGGCTGATCAACCTGAGCGGCTCCGCGCAGGGTCTTGCCGGCATGCAGATCAGCGAGGCCAACCAGCGCCTGGCCGAGGCCCGCGTCAAGCGGATGCAGCTCGAAGGCACCTACAACATGGTGGCCAACACGGGCAACAGCGACTACAGCAACGTGCCGGGGGTGGCCAACAACCCGGCGGTGCAGCTCGCGGTCCAGCAGGAGGGCGCCGCGCAGAAGCTGGTCGCCGAGCTGTCGGAAACGCTGGGGGCCAACCACTCCAGGATGCAGGAGGCGCAGTCCTCCCTGGCTTCGGCACAACGCTATCTGGCGCAACAGCGGCGCCTGGCGGCCCGCAGCCTGGTGCAGGAATACACCCTGGCACGGCAAGCCGAAAAATCGCTGGAAACGGCGCTGGCCTCGGCCACGGGCGGCGTGCAGGACGTGAACCGCAAGGAATTCCAGTTGCAGGTGCTGGAGCGTGAAGTCAGCTCCAACAAGCAGCTCTACGACCTGTTCATGGGCCGTGCCAAGGAAATGGACGCGGGCAGCGACCTGCAGGCGGCGGTGGCCCGCGTGGTCGATCCTGCCGTGGTGACGACGACCCCGGTGCGCCCGAACAAGGGCCAGATCATCCTGGTGGCGTTTGTGCTGGGGCTGATGATGGGGGCGATGGGGGCCGTGCTGCTGGAGCGCATGGACAACACCATCAAGGGCAGTGAATCGGCGGAAATCAAGCTGCAGCAGCCGGTGCTGGCGGTGTTGCCGGCGCTCACGGGCGAGGCGCTGGAGAACGTGGCCACCCTGTTCATCCGCGAACCCAATTCGCACCACGCCGAAGCCATCCGCACGGCGCGCACGGGCATCCAGCTCTCGGATGTGGACCAGCGTCACCGCCTGATCATGGTCACGTCCAGCGTGCCAGCCGAGGGCAAGACCTCCACCTCGATCAACCTGGCGCTCGCGCTGGCACAGACCAAGCGCACGCTGCTGATCGACGCCGACATGCGCCGCCCGCAAGTGGGTGTGCGGTTGGGCATGGCCGCCAACGCCAAGGGCCTGTCGAATCTGGTGACCGGCTCGTCCACGCTGAAGGACTGCGTCCACCAGATCGAAGGCAGTTCGCTGCTGGTGATGCCCTCGGGCGATGTGCCACCGAATCCGCTGGACCTGCTGGTCTCGCAGCGGTTCAAGGACGTGCTGCGCCACCTGCAGCCACAACTGGACTTCATCATCATCGACACCCCGCCGGTGGAGCTGGTGAGTGACGCGCTGGCCGTGGCCCCGATGGTGACCAGCACGATCTACGTCGTGCGCGCCACCGAGACGCCGGTGCCGGTGATCCGCAAGGGCCTGAGCCGACTGCAGCGTTCGGGCGCCAACATCATGGGCGTGATCGTCAATGGCCTGAATTTCGACGATGCTCAACGCTATTACGGCGAATCTGTCAACGGTGGTTACGGCAACACCTACTACCACGGTTATTCTCAGCAATCCAAAGCCTGAGACCCACCGCGCCCATGCTAGATCTGCACGTACACGTCCTGCCCGGCATCGATGACGGCCCGCGCACGCTGGAAGAGGCCCTGGCCCTCGCCAGGGCCTTGGCTGAAGACGGCATCGAACACGTCGTTGCCACGCCCCACATCTACCCGGGCGTGTTCGACAACTCCGCAGCCGTGATCGGGGAAACCTTCGACGCATTCCAGCAAGCGGTGTCCGACGCGGGCATCGAACTGACGATGACCTGGGCGGCCGAAGTGCGGATCTGCCCGGAAATCCTCGACTGGATCGAGCTGCGCCGCTTGCCGATGCTCAATGGCAGTCTGGTCGGGCCGTCCACGGCGCTGATCGAGTTGCCGGATGGCCAGATTCCGGTCGGCACCGACAAGCTGATGGGCATGATGCTCGACCGCGGCATCACCCCGTTGATGGCCCACCCGGAGCGCAACAAGGCCGTGATGGAGCAGCCGACCCGGCTGGACGCCTTGCGCCGGCTGGGCTGCAAGTTCCAGGTGACGGCGGGGTCGGTGCTGGGCGATTTCGGCAGCCGGGCCCAGACCACGGCGCAGCGACTGCTGGAGTCCGGCTGGGTGGACGTGATCGCCACCGATTCGCACAACCGGTCGAGCCGCCGGCCGCGCATGCGGGCCGCGCGCGACTGGCTGGTCGAGCACTTCGATGAAGCCCTGGCCTTGCGCCTGACCAAGACGCACCCGACGGAAATTGCCGGCCTGTCCTCGTTCACCGTGCAGGCGGGCGGGCAGCGGCTGGTGTTCAGGGATCTGCCCGCGATGGCACCACTCGCGGCGGCGGACCAGCAGTGGTCCGTGGACACGATGCTCGGTGCCGCCATGCCGGAAGGCCATGCCGAGCCGATGGTGGCGACGGCAACGCCGGGCGGCGAGCCCTGGTCGCTGATCGATTTCCGCATCGATGCCGTGGCCAACGAACTGCAGAGCGCCGCCTTGCACAACGACCTGTTCGAGGAGTTCGAGAACCTGAGCGTGGTCGACGCCAAGGTCCGTTACAAGGCCTTCGCCGATATCGACGAGAAACATCTCACTCTCCTGAAACGGGAGCTTTTCGCCGCACGCGGGGACCAGAACGGCGCGGACCGGATGTTCAGCGAAGGTTCCTTCGATTGCGTCGACGACCGAGTGAAGAAGCTCCTGATCACCTGGCTGCTGG
>JBEEMX010000440.1:0-4287 GCA_041192465.1 Pseudomonadota bacterium
GGGTTCTTGCCGCCGTTGTGGGCACGGGCCCGCAGCACGAAGTTGACGATCTCGTTGCGGAAATCCTTCGGGTTGGAGATGCCCGCGGGCTTCTCGATCTTCTCCAGCTCGCCGTTCAGCGACCCGCGGTCGAAGACTTCGCCCGTGTCGGTGTCGCGGTACTCCTGGTCCTGGATCCAGTAGTCGGCGTAGGTGACGTAGCGGTCGAAGATGTTCTGGCCGTACTCCGAGTAGCTCTCCAGGTAGGCGGTCTGGATTTCCTTGCCGATGAACTCGGCGTAACGCGGGGCCAGCAGCTCCTTGATGTAGCCGACGTACTTCGATTCGGTCTCGGCGGGGAACTGCTCGCGCTCGATCTGCTTTTCCAGCACGTACATCAGATGCACCGGGTTGGCGGCCAGCTCGGTGTTGTCGAAGTTGAAGACCTTGGACAGGATCTTGTAGGCGAAGCGCGTCGAGATGCCGCTCATGCCCTCGTCCACGCCGGCGTAGTCGCGGTACTCCTGGTAGCTCTTGGCGCGCGGGTCGGTGTCCTTCAGGTTCTCGCCGTCGTAGATCATCATCTTGCTGTAGAGGCTGGAGTTCTCCGGCTCTTTCAGGCGGGTGAGCATGGCGAACTGGCTCATCATCTTCAGCGTGCCCGGCGCGCAGGTCGCCCCGGCCAGCGACGAGCCGCGCAGCAGCTTCTCGTAGATCTTCACTTCCTCGGACACCCGCAGGCAGTACGGCACCTTGACGATGTAGATGCGGTCCAGGAAGGCTTCGTTGTTCTTGTTGTTGCGGAAGGTCTTCCACTCGCTCTCGTTGCTGTGGGCCAGCACGATCCCGTCGAAGGGGATGGCGCCAAAGCCTTCCGTGCCCTTGAAGTTGGCTTCCTGTGTCGCGGTCAGCAGCGGGTGCAGCACCTTGATCGGCGCCTTGAACATCTCGACGAACTCCAGCAGTCCCTGGTTGGCCAGACACAGGCCACCCGAGTAGCTGTAGGCGTCCGGGTCGTCCTGCGCGTAGGTTTCCAGCTTGCGGATGTCCACCTTGCCGACCAGCGCACTGATGTCCTGGTTGTTCTCATCACCCGGCTCGGTCTTGGCGATGCCGACCTGCTTGAGGATCGACGGGTAGCGCTTGACCACCTTGAAGCGGCGGATGTCGCCACCGAACTCTTCGAGACGCTTGACCGCCCACGGGCTCATCACGCGGTTGAGGTAACGCACCGGGATGCCGTACTCCTTCTCCAGCACGGCGCCGTCTTCGACCGGATCGAACAGGCCCAGCGGCGATTCGTTCACCGGCGAGCCCTTGATCGCGTAGAACGGCACCTCCTGCATGAGCTGTTTCAGGCGCTCGGCAATGGAACTCTTGCCGCCGCCCACCGGGCCGAGCAGGTAGAGGATCTGCTTCTTTTCCTCCAGCCCTTGCGCGGCGTGGCGGAAGTAGGAAACGACCTGCTCGATCGCGTCCTCCATGCCGTAGAACTCGGCAAAGGCGGGGTAGATCTTGATGATCTTGTTGGCGAACAGCCGCGACAGGCGGGTGTCGTTGCGGGTGTCGATCGACTTGGGCTCACCGATGGCCTTGAGCATGCGCTCGGCAGCCGAGGCATAGGCCAAGGGGTTGCGCTTGCACTCGTCGAGGTAGTCTTCCAGCGAGATTTCTTCCTCGCGGGTTCGCTCGTAGCGGGCGGCGAAATTGCTGATCACGTCCATTGCCATTGCAGCCTCCTGGATGAAGTCAGGTGATGGGCGACAGGATCAGTGTCGCGCCACCAGGGAAGATCTGATGGAGTCCCGCACCCGGGTGCGAGGCGCCATCAGAACTTTCCGTTGGTCTGCAAGCGCGGTGGATCCGCGTTTGTGTGACTCGGCAATGTCAGCTTCGTTCAACTTGAGGCCATCGGTCCCACGATGTAACCCGATCAGATCGGCCATTTACACCGGCAACCCGGAGGATGCGACATCCACCACGGAAGCCAGACCCTCACTCCTCCTACCACGTCGGACTGGCGCCGTGCGTTGACAGCAGCAAGGGACGTGCCCGAACCCACCATCTGCAGCACAGCATGCCGCCAAACCTGTACCGATCGTGACGGAAGGGACGAAGCGCGACAACACCGTATCCATGGATGCTCAGCACAGCAAAAGCCACCCGGACGCGGGTGGCGCGGGGCGGCGGGTCTGTGCTGCGGGGGAATCAGCGGTCGGTGGCGCCGAGCCGGTCGAGCAGCCCGCTCAATTCATCCAGCGAGCCAAACGCGATGGCGACTTCGCCCTGCTCGCCACGGCGTGTGCGCTTCTTGACGCGGATCTCGACCTGGGCGGTCAGCAGATCCGACAGCAGCACTTCCAGCCGCTGCACATCGCGCGATTTGGCCGGTGCCGCGCGCGTGGCTGCACCCGGCTGGGCCAGATCGTGCTGGCGGTTGACGAGTTTTTCGGCTTCGCGCACCGACAGTTTTCGCCCGACCACCTCGTTGGCGCAGGTGATCTGGTGCGCCTTGTCCAGCGACAGCAGCGCACGGGCGTGGCCCATGTCGATGTCGCCGGCGGTGAGCAGTTGCTGCACCGGCTCGGCCAGTTGCAGCAGCCGCAGCAGGTTGGACGTCGCGCTGCGCGAGCGGCCGATGGCCTGGGCGGCGCTGTCGTGGGTCAGCCCGAATTCGCGGATCAGGCGCTGCACCCCATGCGCCTCTTCGAGCGGGTTGAGGTCTTCGCGCTGGATGTTCTCGATCAGCGCCATCACCGCGGCGGCCTGGTCCGGCACATCGCGCACCAGCACCGGCACCTCGTCCAGCCCCGCCAGCCGCGCGGCGCGGGTGCGGCGCTCGCCGGCGATGATCTCGTACATCGGCAGCCCGTCGCGCGAGGCGATCGGACGCACCAGCACCGGCTGCATCACGCCCTGGGTCTTGATGCTCTCGGCCAGCTCGAACAGCGAGCCTTCGTCCATGCGGGTGCGCGGCTGGTACTTGCCGGGCAAGAGCTGGTCGAGCTGGACGGCACCGGGATGCCGCTCCTTGCCGCCGGGCTGTGGCGTGGTGTCGCTGACCTGTGGCCCCAACAGGGCTTCCAGACCGCGACCGAGACCTTTGGGCTTCTTGGTGACCATCCGGCGATTGTCCGCGATCTTGGCGTGGTTTCAGGGCTGAACGCTGGGGGCATTCACCAGTGCCGCCACCAGTCCCGTCACCAGCGCCAGCCCTGCCGGCCAGTCCCCCAGACCCGACTCGTCGTTGAGGTGGCCCCGCGGCCCCGCGTCCACGGACGGAATGCCCCAGTCGGCACACAGGCCCGCGGCGCGCTCCTGGGCACAGTACGGATCGTTCGACGACACCACCGCCACCGCCGGAAACGGCAAGCGCCCACGGCGGATCGGGCGCCAGTTGTGCAACTGCGGCGGCGCGCGCACCGCACGAGGCCGGTGTGGCGGCTGTGCTCCGCCCACGCGGCCACGAGCTGGCAGCCCAGGCTGTGCGCGACCAGCACCACCGGGCGGCGATCCGGCCCCGTCAGCAGCACCTCGTCGAGCCGCGCCATCCAGTCGCCGCGTCGGGGCCAGGTCCAGTCGTCCTGCTCGATCGTCTCGAAGCCGTGCAGCGCCGCCCAGCGGGTCTGCCAGTGGCCTTCGCCGGAGCCAAGCCAACCGGGCAGCAGCAGGACGCGTTCGCCCGCCAAGACTTGCGTGGTGTTCATCGTCATGTCCATGCCGTATTCTTTCGTGTTCTTTCGTGTTCTACGGGTCAACAAGGATTTCCACATGAAGCATGCAGTGTTTGTCGATGGCCAGGAAGGCACCACGGGCTTGCGCATCCACGAGTATCTGGCCAGCCGCGCCGACATCGAGGTGCTGCGCATCGACCCGGACAAGCGCAAGGACGCCGCCGAACGCGCGCGCCTGCTCAACGCCGCCGATGTCGCCTTCCTGTGCCTGCCGGATGCCGCCGCCGTCGAAGCCGCCGCACTCATCACCAACCCGAACACCTGCCTGATCGACGCCAGCACCGCGCACCGCACCGTGCCGGGCTGGGCCTTCGGTCTGCCGGAACTGGCGCCGGGCCAGCGCGAGCAACTGCGCGCCACCAAGCGCATCGCCAACCCCGGCTGCCACGCCAGCGCGTTCATCCTGCTGATGCGCCCGCTGGTGGACGCCGGGCTGGTCCCCGCTGCGCTGCCCGTGAGCGCCACGTCGCTGACCGGCTACTCGGGTGGCGGCAAGAAGATGATCGAGCAGTACGAGGCGGGCGGCGACGTGAAGCTGCAATCGCCACGTCCCTACGCGCTGGGGCTGTCGCAC
>JBEEMX010000441.1:0-3380 GCA_041192465.1 Pseudomonadota bacterium
GGCGAGGCGCTGGCGCATGGCGTTGAGTTGACCCTGGTCCGCAACGGCTCACGCGGTCTGCTGTGGCTGGAAACGCTGGTCGAGGTCGCCACGCCGGATGGGCGGGTGGCTTACGGGCCGGTGATGGCCGAGGACGTGTCCGCGCTGTGGTCTGTGCTGGTCGCCGATGCGGCCGGGCAGGGCGCCGCACACCCGCTGCGCCACGGCCTGACCGAGCAGATCCCCTATCTGGCGAAGCAGCAGCGCCTCACCTTCGCCCGAGTCGGCGTGACCGATCCGCTGTCGCTGGACGACTACGCGGCGCATGGTGGCTGGGCCGGGTTGAAGGCGGCGGCGGTGCGTGACGGCGCGGCGATCGTGGACGAGGTGCTGCGCTCGGGTCTGCGTGGACGTGGCGGGGCGGCGTTCCCAGCGGGCATCAAGTGGAAGACCGTGGCGGCGGCTGTGGCGAGTGGACCCGCTGCGCAGAAATACGTCGTCTGCAACGCCGACGAGGGCGACTCCGGCACCTTCGCCGACCGGATGCTGATGGAGGGCGATCCCTATCTGCTCATCGAAGGCATGGCGATCGCCGCGCTGGCGGTGGGCGCGACCGAGGGCTATGTCTACGTCCGCTCCGAGTACCCGCACGCGGTGGAGATGTTGACCGAGGCGGTCGTGCGTGCCACGGCGGCGGGCCAGATCGGCGACGACGTGTGCGGCTCGGGCAGGGCGTTTCATCTGCACGTCCGCATGGGCGCCGGCTCCTACGTCTGCGGCGAGGAAACGGCGATGCTGGAAAGCCTCGAAGGCAAGCGCGGCATCGTGCGTGCCAAGCCACCGCTGCCCGCCATCGAGGGCTTGTTCGGCCAGCCGACCGTCATCAACAACGTGCTGACCTTCGCCGCCGTGCCGACGATCCTGGCGCAGGGGGCGGACTTCTACCGGGGCTACGGCGTCGGCCGCTCGACCGGAACGCTGCCCTTCCAGATCGCCGGTAACGTGAAGCGCGGCGGGCTGGTCGAACGTGCTTTCGGGCTGACCTTGCGCGAGTTGCTGTTCGACTTCGGCGGCGGCACCGCGTCGGGTCGGCCGGTCAAGGCGGTGCAGGTCGGCGGGCCGCTCGGCACCTACGTTCCCGAATCGCAGTGGGACGTGCCGCTCGACTACGAAGCCTATGCCGCTGTCGGCGCGGTGGTTGGCCACGGCGGGCTGGTGGTGCATGACGACACCGCCGACATGGCCGGGCTGGCGCGCTACGCGATGGAGTTCTGCGCGCTGGAGTCGTGCGGGAAATGCACGCCGTGCCGCATCGGCTCCACCCGCGGCGTCGAGGTGATCGACCGCATCACCTTGAACCGCGACAAGCCCGTGGTCCGCGACCAGCAAGTCACCTTGCTGCGCGACCTGTGCGAAACGATGGTCGGCGGCAGCCTGTGCGCGATGGGCGGCATGACGCCGTTCCCGGTGCTGTCGGCGCTGAACCACTACCCCGCGGACTTCGGTCTGTGAGGCGAAGGAGACCCTGATGAACCATGTGATGAACCACCCGATCATCCCGATCAAGGCGATCCCGTCGCTCAAGGTCCAGGAACTTGACTACGGCACCCCCGTGAGCCGCCTGGGCTTGGACGCCGAACCAGTCACGCTGACCATCGACGGCTTCGAGGTCACGGTGCCGAAGGGCACGTCGCTGATGCGCGCCGCCGTGGACGCGGGCATCCAGGTGCCGAAACTCTGCGCCACCGATTCGCTGGAGCCGTTCGGTTCGTGCCGCCTCTGCCTTGTCGAGATCGACGGCCGACGCGGCACCCCGGCGTCCTGCACCACGCCCGCCGAGGCCGGCATGAACGTGCGCACGCAAAGCCCGACGCTGCAGAAACTGCGCAAGGGCGTGATGGAGCTGTACATCAGCGACCACCCGCTCGACTGCCTGACCTGCGCGGCCAACGGCGACTGCGAGTTGCAGGACATGGCGGGGGTGGTCGGTCTGCGCAATGTGCGCTACGGCGTCGGCGAAACGGCGGTGGCGGGCATCACCGGCCGCCACCACCTGCACCTCGCCCACGCCAAGGACGAATCGAACCCGTACTTCACCTACGACCCGAGCAAGTGCATCGTCTGCAACCGCTGCGTGCGCGCCTGCGAGGAAGTGCAAGGGACGTTCGCGCTGACGATCTCGGGCCGGGGCTTCGAGTCGCGCGTCTCGGCGGGGATGGACGAGCCGTTCATGCAGAGCGAGTGCGTCTCCTGCGGCGCCTGCGTGCAAGCCTGCCCGACCGCGACGCTGACCGAGAAGACCGTGATCGAACTCGGCCAGCCCGAGCACAGCGTCGTCACCACCTGCGCCTACTGCGGCGTGGGCTGCAGCTTCAAGGCCGAGATGAAGGGCACGCAGGTCGTGCGGATGACCCCGTGGAAGGACGGCAAGGCCAACGAAGGGCATAGCTGCATCAAGGGCCGCTTCGCCTGGGGCTACGCGACGCACAAGGACCGCCTCACCAAGCCGATGGTGCGCGACAGGATCACCGATCCGTGGCGCGAGGTGAGCTGGGACGAGGCGCTGGCGCACGCCGCGGGCGAGTTCCGCCGCATCCAGGGTACCTACGGGCGCGATTCGGTCGGCGGCATCACGTCGAGCCGCTGCACCAACGAGGAAACCTACCTCGTGCAGAAGCTCATCCGCGCCGCGTTCGGCACCAACAACGTGGACACCTGCGCCCGCGTCTGCCACAGCCCGACCGGCTACGGCCTCGGCCAGACCTTCGGCACCTCGGCCGGCACGCAGACCTTCAAGTCGGTCGAGCAGACCGACGTGGTGATGGTCATCGGCGCCAACCCGAGCGAGGGCCACCCGGTGTTCGCCTCGCGCCTGAAGAAGCGGCTGCGGCAGGGCGCCCGGCTGATCGTCGTCGATCCGCGCCGCATCGACCTCGTGGACGCGCCGCACGTCAAGGCCGATCACCACCTGCAGCTCAAGCCCGGTACCAACGTCGCGGTTATCACGGCGCTGGCCCACGTCGTCGTCACCGAGGGCCTGGTACACGAAGCCTATGTCGCCGAACGCTGCGACCCGAAGAGCTTCCAGCAGTGGCGCGACTTCGTGTCGAAGCCCGAGAACTCGCCCGAAGCGATGGCCGAGGTCAGCGGCGTGCCGGCCGAGGTCGTGCGCGGCGCGGCGCGGCTTTACGCGGGCGGTGGTCGGGGCGGCAACAGCGCGATCTTCTACGGCCTGGGCGTCACCGAACACGCGCAAGGCTCGACGATGGTGATCGGCATCGCCAACCTCGCGATGGCCTGCGGGATGGTCGGCCGGGAAGGTGTCGGCGTGAACCCGCTGCGGGGCCAGAACAACGTGCAAGGCTCCTGCGACATGGGCAGCTTCCCGCACGAGCTGCCCG
>JBEEMX010000442.1:0-3372 GCA_041192465.1 Pseudomonadota bacterium
CGGCGAGCCAGCCGCCAGCCCGCGCGGGTGGCGCGACAGGTAGGCCGCGGGCGAGGCGAAGGCGGCGAGCTGGTCGGCCTGGTCGCGCACGAGGATGAAGCCAGCGTCGTAGGGCACCTGGCCCCACTTGTGGAAATCCAGTGCGATCGAGTCCGCGCGTTCGATGCCGCACAACCGTGGCGCCACATGCGGCGACAGCATCCCCAAGGCGCCAAACGCCCCATCGACGTGGAACCACAGCCGCTCACGGGCCGCCACGTCGGCGATGGCGGCCAGATCGTCCACCGCGCCGGTGTCCACCGTGCCCGCCGTGCCGACGACGAGGAAGGGGCGCAGGCCGACGGCACGGTCGGCGGTGATCCGGGCCTGCAATGCGGCGAGGTCGATGCGGTGGTCGGCACCAACCGGCACGCGGCGCAACGCCTGCGTGCCGAGTCCGCTGATGGCGAAGGCTTGGGCGACGCAGCCGTGCGCGCTGGCGGCGGTGTAGGCGACGAGGGGCTGGTCCTGCGACGCGGCGGCCACGCCCGTGTCGCGGGAGGCGCGGCCGAGCACCCGTGTCCGCGCCACGAGCACACCGATCAGGTTCGCCATCGACGAGCCGGTGACCAGCAGCCCGCCCGCCGTGGCGGGGAAACCGAACAGGTCGCGCATCCAGCGCACGACCTGGCGCTCGACTTCGAGCGGCATCTGGTCGCGCCCGCCGAGGTTGGCGTTCAGGCCCGCGGCGAGCATCTCGGCCAGCATGCCCTCCACCGTGCCGCCGCCGTGGACCCAGCCCATGAAGCGCGGGTGCGTGTTGCCGACCGCGTAGGGCAGCACCTGGGACATGAAACGCCCGTGCGCCTCGGCCAGCGCAACGGGCGCGGACGGCAGCGGCCCATCGAACGCAGCGCGCACCTCGGCGGGGATTGGCTGCCAGACCGGGCGTTCGCGGATCTGTTCGAGGTGGTCGAACAGGCCGTCGAGCATGCGGTGGCCCTGCGCGCGCACGGCGGCCCAGTCGGCCGGGCCGCGTGGGTCAAGCGAAAAGGAAGGGTCAGGTTCGGACATGCAGTGAGGGCAGCAGCGGATACCCGAGCGTATTTGCCACCTTCGGTCCTGTCCGCACAAACAGGCCGGCGATCCAGACCCTGTTCAGCCTGTCACACCTCCGACAATGCGGGAATGAACGCCCTCCTGCTGATCCACCAGGCCGACCTGATCGCCACCTTCGACGACACCCGCCGCGAGCTGCGCGGCGCAAGCCTGCTCATCCGTGGTGAGCAGATCGCAGCGGTCTACGCAGCGGGCGAGGTGCCGGCGCAGGTGCTCGACGAAGTGCGCGCCCACGGCGAGGTGATCGACGCGCGCGGCCATGTCGTCACGCCGGGGCTGGTGAACACGCACCACCACATGTACCAGAGCCTGACCCGCGCCATCCCCGCCGCGCAGAACGCCGAGCTGTTCGGCTGGCTCAGGACGCTCTACCCGATCTGGGCCGGGTTGACGCCGGAGATGGTGCAGGTCTCGACGCAGGTGGCGATGGCCGAGCTGCTGCTGTCTGGCTGCACGACGAGTTCCGACCACCTCTACCTCTTTCCGAACGGCGTGACGCTCGACCACCAGATCGAGGCGGCACAGCAGGTCGGCATGCGCTTCCACGCCGCGCGCGGCAGCATGAGCGTGGGTGAATCGGCGGGCGGGCTGCCGCCAGACCATCTCGTCGAGCGCGAGGACGCCATCCTCACCGACACGCAGCGCCTGATCGAGACCTACAACGACAACGGCCGTTACAGCCGGCTGCGCGTGGTGGCGGCGCCGTGTTCGCCGTTCTCGGTCAGCCGCGAACTGATGCGCGACTCGGCCGCACTCGCCCGCAGCCTCGGCGCCCGGCTGCACACCCACCTCGCCGAGAACGACCACGACCTCGCCTACAGCCAGTTCAAGTTCGGCATGACGCCCACGGAGTACGCCGAGAGCGTCGGCTGGCTGGGGCATGACGTGTGGCACGCGCACTGCGTCCGACTCGACGCGCACGGCCTGGCCCGCTTCGCCGCGACTGGCACCGGCGTGGCGCACTGCCCGTGCAGCAACATGCGGCTGGCCTCGGGAATCGCGCCGGTGCGGCGGATGCTGAACGCGGGCGTGCCGGTCGGGCTGGGCGTGGACGGCAGCGCCAGCAACGACGCGGCGCACCTGCTGAACGAGGCGCGTCAGGCGCTGCTGCTGGCGCGGGTCGGGCGGGCGATGCAGCCGCCGGAGGTCGATGCGCACGGCGTCACGCGCTACGGCTGCGACCTCGGGCCGGCGGAGATGACGGCGCGGGATGCGCTGGAGATCGCCACGCGGGGCGGCGCGAAGGTGCTCGGCCGGGATGACATCGGGCACCTGTCGGTGGGGATGGCGGCCGATCTGGTGCTGTGGTCCACGGGCGGGCTGGCGATGGCCGGCGGCGCGGTGCATGACCCGCTGGCGGCGCTGCTGCTGTGCGCGAGTCCGCAGGCAGCGTGGAACATCGTTGGCGGGCAGGTGCTGGTGCGCGAGGGGCAGTTGACGACGCTGGATCTGGGGCCACTGGTGGAGCGGCATGACCGGCTGGCGGTTGAATTGATCCATGCCTGAACAAGAAAAAGCCTCGCAAATCAATGACTTGCGAGGCTGGTTCTGGTGGGCGGTGCAAGTTTCGAACTTGCGACCCCTGCCGTGTGAAGGCAGTGCTCTACCGCTGAGCTAACCGCCCGAAACTGGGTTCGGGTTTGCTGCGTTGACTTGGTCAGTGCGCTGCAGCAAGAACGAAATTATGCCATGGAGAAAATGAAGCACGCAAGCGTTTCAGGCAGAAATCGTTCGCCAGACCGTCTTGCCACCGCTGGCCTTGTCCAGATCGGCCAGCACCGCCCCGTGCGCAGCGACCTCCGCCTCGCTGGCCCGCAGCACGGGCAGCGTGAACGTGGACAGGTCGATGGCCAGGTCTGCCTCCACCACCGTGCCGCCCTCTTCCGCCTCGTCGTCGGCGTCGATGACCAGCGCGTTCTGCCCGCGGGTCATGCGGATGTAGACCTCCGCCAGCAGCCCCGCGTCCAGCAGCGCGCCGTGGAAGGTCCGGTTGGTGTTGTCCACCTCCAGGCGGCGGCACAGCGCGTCCAGCGAGTTCGCCTTGCCGGGATACTGCTCGCGCGCCATCACCAGCGTGTCCAGGATGCCGCCGACCAGTTCGGCCACCTTCGGCTGCTTCACCCGGCGCAGTTCGGCGTTCAGGAAGCCCACGTCGAAGGCCGCGTTGTGGATGATGACCTCGGCCCCGCGCACGAACTCGACGAACTCCGCCGCCACCTCGCGGAACTTCGGTTTGTCAGCCAGGAATTCGTCGGTCAGGCCGTGGATGCGGGT
>JBEEMX010000443.1:0-3359 GCA_041192465.1 Pseudomonadota bacterium
ACATTTTTCTTGCAGTTTTTTCCAGATTTAGTGCGTAATGGTCATGTGTATATACTTGATACTCCGTTGTTTAGGGTAAGAAATAAAAAAGAAACTATTTATTGCTATACCGATAAAGAGCGAAAAGATGCCATTGAAAAATTTAGCTTATTGGATGCGCGGCTGGTGCATCGCATCGACATAGCCGAGCGACGTGCCGCCGTAAGGCACGCTGTCCCAGGCGGGCGGCGCGCCGACACGTTCCAGCAGGGCAGCCCCCAGGTGCAGATTGGCCACCAGCCACGGCGCATGGCGGGCCTGCGCGGCGACTTCGTGCAACGCAGCCGGCGGCGTCGCCATCACCCGCGCCGCGATGAACACCGGCAGCGCCAGCACCACCCGCTCCGCCGTCCAGCGTTCAGCCTGCCCGGTCGCCTCGTTCCACGCCAGCACCTCGACCGCGTGCCGCCCCTCGTCCACCCGCAGCACCGTCCGCCCCGTGTGCAGCCGGTCGGCCAGCGGTGCGGCCATGCGGCGTGTCAGCCACGCATTGCCCTCGGGCCAGGTCAGCATCGGCTCGCGCTCGGTCTCCTCGTCGCCGGGCGCATGGAACCCGTGGCGGCTGGCGAAGTAGTGCAGCCCGGCCCAGGCGGACACCGTGGCCGCACCGGCGCCGTAGTCGTCGCGGCAGCAGTAGTCGAGGTACCAGCGCAGCCGCTCGTCGTCGAGCCGGTGGCGGGCCAGCCAGTCGGCGAAGGTGCTTGATTCGAGCGCGGTGTGGGCAGCGGTCCACGGCGTGCGCAGGGCGGGCATCGAGAAACCGACCTCGCGCTGCGCCTGCCCGACCAGTGCCGAGAAACGCCGGTACTGCGCCACCGTCTCGGAACCCGGTTCGGCCGGCGGCAGCAGCCCCTCGTGCCATGCGCCCTCGAAGAACAACCGCTCCTGCGGGCTGTGGCACAGGTGGCGCTCGTCCCAGACCCAGCGGCCATGCGCGACACGCGCCAGCCCGAAGTCGGCCAGCAACTCGCGCACCTCGCCCGCCGCCTCGCCCGGCACCGGCAGGTAATGCGCCCCGAGCGGGCAGTCCATGCCGGCCATCCGATGACCGCGGGCATTGCCGCCGGCCTCGTCCTCCAGCTCCAGCAGATGCACATCGTCGATCCCCGCCCGGTCCAGCGCCCGCGCCGCCGCGAGTCCGGCCACGCCCCCTCCGACGATCAGCACCGACGCCCGACGCTGCACCGCAGGCACCGGCAGCGCACCGGATTTCAGCTCGCGCAGCCGATGCCCGCGCCCCGCCGAAGCCCCGACCCAGCCGCCTACCAACGCTGGTGGCTCACCCGGTCGGCAACCCGCCAATCCCAATGAGGCCATCAACGCCAGCCACTCGCGCCGCTGCACGGTCGGCAGGGTCGGCACCGTCATTGGTGGACCTGGCCCCATTCCTCCTCGAAGACCCGCACGAGGTGCTGGTTCGACAGGCGGTTCGGTTCTTCGGCGACCCGCGCCATGTCGGGCGGGAACTGCTGCAGCGCGGCCAGCCCGTCTCGCGTCAGGAAGCGCAACCCGGCCGGCAACGCCGTGGGGACACGCCAAGGCCGCCGCCCGGCGAGCAGGAAACCCCACTCGCCGAAGCTCGGCACATGCGCGTGGTACGGCGTCACCGTCAACCCGACCGCTTCAAGCGTTGCCGCCACGGTCCAGAAGCTGCGCCGGGCGATCAGCGGCGAGGTGGTCTGCACCACCGCGTAGCCGCCGGCCGACAGATGCTGATCGACGATTTGATAGAAGCTGGTGGTGTAGAGCTTGCCGATGGCGAAATTGCTCGGGTCGGGGAAGTCGATGACGATCACGTCCCAGGTCGCCGCAGCCTCCGGCGATCGGCCTTGCGACTCCAGCCAGGTGAAAGCGTCCGCGTTGACGATGCGCAGCTTCGGCGAGGTCAGCGCATGGCCGTTCAGCGCCGCCAGCCGCGGCTCGGTGGTGAACAGCCGGGTCATGTGCGGATCGAGTTCGACCAGCGTGACCTGCTCGACCGACGGGTATTTGAGGATCTCGCGCACCGCCAGCCCATCGCCGCCACCGAGCACCAGCACGCGCTTCGGCGCCCCCTGCGCGGCCATCGCCGGATGCACCAGCGCCTCGTGGTAGCGGTACTCGTCGCGCTCGTGGAACTGCAGGTTGCCGTTGAGGAACAGCCGCACCCCCGCGTTGCCTCCGGTGACGACGATGCGCTGGTAGTCGCTCGTCGCCTTGTAGAGCACGCGGTCGCCGTAGAAACGGTCCTCGGACCACGTCGTCAGTCGATCCGCTCCCGCCAGCCCCAACAGCAGCACCCCCGTCACTCCCGCACAGGCCAGCCCCAGCAGCCGCACCCGGCGCAGCTCCCCCCGGAACAGCCACAGCGTCCACACTGCCACGCCCGCGTTCAGCAGCCCGAACACCAGCCCCGTGCGGATCAAGCCCAGGTGCGGCACCAGCAGCAGCGGAAACGCCAGCGCCACCACCAGCGCGCCGAGGTAGTCGAAGGTCAGCACCTGCGACACGAGATCCTTGAGCGCATACCGCTGGCTGAACTGCCGCTGCAGGATGCGCATCACCAGCGGAATCTCCAGCCCCACCAGCGCCCCCACCAGCAGCACCAGCCCGTACAGCAGCACCCGGAACGACCCCAGCGCAGAACCCGGCAGCGCGTTGTGCGCCACGAACAGCGCCGCCGGCATCAGCCCGCCGACCAGCCCGACCAGCAGCTCGATGACGAGGAACTGCGCGACCAGTTGTCGCTCGACGAAGCGGCTCAGCCACGACCCGACGCCCATCGCGAACAGGTAGGTGCCGATGACGGTGGAGAACTGCAGGATCGAGTCGCCGAGCAGGTAACTCGCCAGCGCCCCGGCCGCCAGTTCGTAGACGAGTCCGCAGGCGGCGATCAGGAAGACCGAGGCGAGGAGGGTGACCTCGGCGGGGGAGATGCGTGAAGTCGTTTGCGCCAGCCCGTTGTCGGGCAGTGGATCAGCCACCGGAACCGGCATCAGATACGGCGCACCAGATCGGAGTACGGCGGCAGCAATGCGTCAGCAGTCAACAGGTACATCGGCTCACTGATCGCCTGAGCGACCACTTCCCAGATGGACACAGCCGAAACGTAGACCTCATCCGCTTGCTCAATCAGGTGTCGAGCAGCACGGCGCAAGGCGGGTGTCATCGGAAACCGTCCACAGAAAGATGTGCGTATCGAGCAGCAGCCGCATCAGCGTCGATCCAGTTCGCCATGAAAAGCGGCCAGTTCAGCTTGGGAAAGTGGTGCGTCAAAATCCGGCGCGATGTGAATCTGGCCCTTGAGCACGCCAAATCTCACTTTTGGTTTTGAAGGCGCG
>JBEEMX010000444.1:0-3346 GCA_041192465.1 Pseudomonadota bacterium
TGGCCCGCACCACGGGCGACGCGGGCCTGTCGGTGGATGAACTCGTCGCCCAAGCCCGCGCCCTGGGCCTGCGGATCGGCGTCGTGGTGGACGAGGCGCACCACGGCTTCGTGAAGGCCAAGGAGGCGCACCGCTTCTTCGCGGAGGTGCTGGCGCCCGACTACGTCCTGATGATGACCGCGACCCCGCGGGACACGGACGTGGCCAGCTTCACCGACAAGACTGGCTATCAGGTGGGCGACGCCGCCGATTGGGCCAGCATCACGCGGCACGAGGGCCACCAGGCCGGTTTGCTGAAGCTCGGGGTCAAGACGGCGCAGTTCCTCACCGGCAACAACGACGATGCCGCGCTGGTGAACTTCGAGGAAGTCGCCATGTCCGAGTGCGCGGCCATGCACCGCCACCTCAAGGGCGTGCTGGCCCAGCACGGTGTGGCGCTCACGCCGCTGATGCTGGTGCAGGTGCCCAACGGCGGCGCCGCACTGGACCAGGCCCGCGATTACCTGACCGGGCCGCTGAAATTCCCGGCGTCGGCCGTCAAGGTCCACGCCGCCGAAGAGCCGGACCCCAACTTGCAGGCGCTGGCGCAAGACCCGACGGTGGAGGTGCTCGTGTTCAAGATGGCGATTGCGATGGGCTTCGACGCGCCGCGGGCCTTCACGCTGGCGGCCTTGCGGGGCACCCGTGACGCGAACTTCGGCATCCAGGTGGTCGGCCGCATCATGCGCGTGCATCCGCTGCTGCAGCGCCGCCCGGACACCCCGCCGGTCCTGGACCACGGCTACGTATTCCTGGCGAACCGAGCGGCGCAGGAGGGCTTGACGGGGGCGGCTGCCGCCATCAACAAGCTCCAGGCCCACACGGCCAACACCACGCCCGAAACGGTCATCACCTTCACGGACTATTCGTCGTTTGTCCAGGTGGTCAAACCTGGCCAGACAGCGGTGATCTTTCCGGCTGAGCTACCCGTTGCCGTGGTGTCACCTGAAGGCACCGAGGGCACACCAACCGCCGTCCCGTCCGGCCAAACCGTGGCACCGCTGCCGCAGCAAACGTCGGCCCTGTTCCCTGAACTCGCCAAGACCGCGCTGGCGCACGGTGCGAGTGCGGGGCCGACGGCGCTGGTGAATGCGTTCAAGCTGGATGCGCAGGCGCAGTACAGCTATCCCCTGAAGGTGCAGGGCTTGCCTGCGCTGGTGACGGAAGTGCTGCCCGCGAACCCCGACGACTTCGAGGTGCAGTTGGTGTCGTTCATTGACTTCTCTGCGGTGCTGGTGGACCGCGATCGCCGCAGCACCAAGCTGTTGAAGCGGACGGTGGACCTCTTCGAGACCGCCGATGTCCCGGAAGACGTGAACATCCTGGCCAAGATGTCCGCCGTGGGCATTGCGCAGCGGGCCAGACAGATCGCGTTCGAGTACCCCGATGTGGACAACCGGGCGTTCCTGCGGGCGCTGCGACAGCGTTTCCAGGGTGCGCTGGACGCTGGGGGGTTTGACCTGCCTGAATCCGAAGAGGCTTTGACCCAGCAACTGGAGCTGGTCCTCGTCCGCAACCCGAACCTGATCCGGCAGGCGCACAAACGCTGCCGCGCCAGCCAGATTCACGCCCGGTCCCACTCGTTGCCGCCGGTGCAGCAATCTGCGCAGCCATTGGAGAAGGCCAAGCGCAACGTCTACGGGATCTTTCCGCCCGACCTTTCTGTCGAGGAGCGGCGCTTTGCCGACCTGCTGGACACATCGCCCGATGTGGACTGGTGGCACCGCAACCCGGTGCGCCAGCCTGAGTCGGTGGCGCTGTACCGCTGGTCAAACGGTGTCGGGTTCTTCCCGGATTTCCTGGTGGCCGTCAAGGGCCGGAAGGTGGGCGACGGCGTCGCGCTGGTGGAGTTCAAGGGGCCGCACCTGCAGCAATACGACAAGGAGAAGGCGGGGGCCGTGCATCTGCACTACGGTCGCGCATTCATGGTCGGGGTTGGCGCCAAGGACAAGCAGGCGCTGCGCTTGTTCCGTCTCGTGGAGGGCGACTTGGTGGACGACGGTCCGTTCGAGGTTGGGCGGCTTCGCCACGATTGAGCATTGAAGCTGAAAACGACAAAGCCCCAGCAAGTGGGGCTTCGTGGGTGCATGAATGGGTGAATCTGGTCGGGGTGAGAGGATTCGAACCTCCGGCCTCTACGTCCCGAACGTAGCGCTCTACCAGGCTAAGCTACACCCCGAAAAACAAATCGCGCCATGCAAAACCATGTGGCGCGATCGTTTTGAATTGTCTAACCGTCTTCTTGGTCGGGGTGAGAGGATTCGAACCTCCGGCCTCTACGTCCCGAACGTAGCGCTCTACCAGGCTAAGCTACACCCCGTGTGCTGACGAATTGCCCTGAAAACTCAGGAATTCCTGTCAACTGCCAAGACTGACAATGTTAGCAGCGCATCCTTGAATTGGGAAGGGGGCAACGCCGAAATGTGCTGTTGCGCACGCTGCGCCTCGTCGCGCGCCGCTTGGCGGGTGGCCTCCAGCGCACCCGTGCGGCGCACGATCTGGATGATCTCGTCGAGCCGCTCGACCTCGCCGTGTTCGATCGCGTGGCGGATCAGGTCGCGCTCGGCCGCACTGCCGTTGCTCATCGCAGTCAGCAGCGGCAGTGTCGGTTTGCCTTCGCGCAGGTCGTCGCCGACGTTCTTGCCCAACGCGGCGGTGGCGCCTTCGTAGTCGAGCAGGTCATCGACGATCTGGAACGCCGTGCCCAGTGCCTGCCCGTAGGCGGCGCAGGCGGCCTCGACTTCCGGTGTCGCGCCCGCCAACACGGCACCAATGCGCGCACTCGCCTCGAACAGCTTGGCCGTCTTGTAGCGGATGACCCGCAGGTAATCCTCGACGCTGGTGTCGGGGTCGTGCATGTTCATGAGCTGCAGGACTTCCCCTTCGGCGATGACGTTGGTCGCCTCGGCCAGCACGTCGAGCACGCGCATCCGGTCCACCGACACCATCATCTGGAAGGCCCGCGAGTACAGGAAGTCACCCACCAGCACGCTGGCTGCATTGCCGAACAGCGCGTTGGCGGTCTTGCGGCCGCGGCGCAGGGCGGATTCATCGACCACATCGTCGTGGAGCAGTGTGGCCGTGTGGATGAACTCGACCGTCGCGGCCATCTCGAAACGCTCCGGGCCGTCGAAACCGAGGGCGCGGGCGAACAGCAGGACGAGCTGCGGGCGGATGCGCTTGCCCCCGGCGCTGACGATGTAGTGCGAGATCTGGTTGATCAGCGCGACTTCCGAGGCCAGACGGCGGTGGATCACGGCATCAACCTGCGCCATCTCGCCGGCCATGAGTTGCGTGACGGCGGAGG
>JBEEMX010000445.1:0-3331 GCA_041192465.1 Pseudomonadota bacterium
GCTGTTCCCGACGCGGGAGGTGGTGCAGTTGAACATCGACGGAATCGCGGCCGGTGGGGGTGGGATTCACTGCACGACGCAGCAGGAGCCGGCGTGATGGGCAAGTGAGTGCATTCAATTCTGTAAAATGCAAGCATCTGTTTGCAACCCGACGAGGCACCCCATGCCCATGCTGACCGTCCGTAACCTCCCCGATGACGTGCATCGCGCCTTGAAGCAGCAAGCCGCGCTGCATGGCCGCAGCACCGAAGCCGAGGTCCGCGCCATCCTCTCCAGCGCCGTCCGGCCGGAAACCCGTGTCCGCCTGGGCGACGCGCTCCCGGCGCTGAGCCGCCAGATCGGTCTGACCAACGCCGACTTCGACGTGCTGGACCGTGTACGCGACCGGACTCCCGCAGTGCCGATGGGGTTCGACGAATGATCGTCCTCGACACGAACGTCGTCTCCGAGGCGATGAAGCCCGAGCCGCACCCTGCCGTGCGGGCGTGGCTGAACGACCAGATCACCGAGACGCTGTACGTGTCCAGCGTGACCCTGGCCGAACTGCTGTTCGGGATCGGAGCACTCCCCGCAGGGCGGCGCCGTGACGGGCTGACGCAGGCTCTGGACGGCGTGCTTGGCTTGTTCCGGGACCGGGTGCTGCCCTTCGACACCGACGCGGCGCGGTGCTATGCCGGGCTGGCCGTCAGTGCCCGCAGCGTCGGGCGCGGCTTCCCGACGCCGGATGGCTACCTCGCCGCCATTGCTGCCTCACGCGGCTACCGCGTGGCGTCACGAGACACCGCGCCCTACGAGGCTGCCAGCGTGGCCGTCATCAATCCGTGGCAACACCTGCCCTTGGCCTGATTCCCTAGTGCGCGTGCCGCCGCGCCACCCAGAACGTCGCCCCCTCCGCCCCATAGCGTTCGGCATGCGGCACCTCGGCGTCCAGCGCGAACGCATCCCCCGCCCGCAGATGCCGCGTCGTCTCGCCCACCCCCAGCCAGAACTCGCCCCGCGCCACCTGGACTTGCACCGCGAACGGGTGCGTGTGCAGGCCAGTGTCGGTGCCGGGCGCCCACTCGCGCACCAGCACGGCGTCGAAGCCCTGGGTGCGGGCGTGAGTCTCGAAGGCGTCGAAGGTGTCAAAGGTCTGGGGGGTCATCAGGTGTGTCTCCTCGGGTGGTTGCGTGGCCGGTGACCACGCAGCCGCAGCCTACGCCAGCCCCGGAGACCATGCCATCATGACGGCATGAATGCCCCCGCCGAAACCGCCCTCCGCGTCGTGCGCGCCGCCTGTCCGCACGACTGTCCCGACACCTGCGCGATGCAGGTCAGCGTGGACCCTGCCACCGAGCGCGTCGTCCGCATCCAGGGCCGCGCCGACCATGTGACGACCCACGGCGCCCTCTGCACCAAGGTCTCGCGCTACGCCGAGCGCACGTACCACCCCGAGCGTGTGCTGACGCCGCTGAAGCGCGTCGGGCCGAAGGGCGCCGGGCAGTTCGTCCCCGTGACCTGGGACGAGGCGCTGGCCGACATCGCCGCCCGGCTGAAGCCGATCGCCGCCCGCGACCCCGAGGCGATCCTCCCTTACAGCTACGCCGGCACGATGGGCCTGCTGCAAGGCGAGAGCATGGCGGCGCGGTTCTTCCACCGCCTCGGCGCCTCGCGGCTGAACCGCACGATCTGTTCCTCGGCCGGCGGCGACGCGCTGGCGGCGACCTACGGCGGCAAGGTCGGGATGCACGTCCGCCACTTCGCCGAGAGCCGGCTGATCGTCATCTGGGGCAGCCACTCGATCGCGTCGAACCTGCACTTCTGGACCTTCGCGCAGCAGGCCAAGCGCCACGGCGCCAAGCTCGTCTGCATCGACCCGCGCCGCACCGAGACCGCCGACAAGTGCCACGCGCACTTGGCACTGCGGCCCGGCACGGACGGCGCGCTGGCGCTGGCGCTGATGCACGAGCTGATCGTGAACGGCTGGCTGGATCAGGCGTACATCGACGCGCATGTGCAGGCCGAGGGTTGGCCCGCGCTGCGTGAACGCGCCTTGCAGTGGCCGCCGGAGCGGGCCGCCGAGGTCTGCGGCCTGCCGGTCGAGCAGATCCGCGAACTTGCCCGCGACCTGGGCACGACGCAGCCAGCAGCGATCCGGCTGAACTACGGCATGCAGCGCGTGCGCGGCGGTGGCAATGCCGTGCGGCTGATTGCGCTGCTGCCGTGCCTGACGGGCGCGTGGCGGCACCGGGCGGGTGGCTTGCTGCTGTCGAGTTCGGGCTGGTTCGGCATGGTCCGCGACGACGCCGCGCGCCAGCGGCCCGACCTGCTCGCCGGCCGCACGCCACGCACCGTCAATATGAGCACCATCGGCGACGACCTGCTGCGCGATGCCTCGCCCGCGTTCGGCCCGAAGGTCGAGGCGCTCATCGTCTACAACAGCAACCCGGTCGCGGTCGCACCCGAGTCGGCCAAGGTGGTGCAAGGCTTCCGCCGCGATGACCTCTTCACCGTCGTGCTCGAACACTTCCTGACCGACACCGCCGACCACGCCGACTACGTGCTGCCCGCGACGACGCAGCTCGAACACCTCGACCTCCACACCAGCTACGGCCACACCGACGTGCTGCTCAACGAGCCAGCGATCGCGCCGCTCGGCCAGTCGCTGCCGAACACGGAGATCTTCCGCCGGCTCGCGGCGGCGATGGGCTTCGACGAGCCGTGTTTCCGCGACAGCGACGAGGCGATGGCCGAACAGACCTTGCGCGGCGCCGTGACCTACGAGGCGCTGAAAGCCTCGCCGGGCTGGATGAGCCTGCCGATCGCGGACGCGCCGTTCGCCGAGGGCGGTTTCCCGACGCGGGACGGGCGGGTGCAGATCGACGTGCCGGGGCTGGGCCTGCCGGACCATGTGCCGCCCTACGAATCGGCGGCCTCGGCGCCCGCGCTGGCGGCGCGGTATCCGCTGGCGATGATCTCCCCGCCAGCCCGCAACTTCCTGAACTCGACGTTCGTGAACGTGAAGAGCCTGCGCGACATCGAGTCCGAGCCGATCGTCGAGATCCACCCCGACGACGCCGCCGCCCGCGGCCTGGCCGACCACACGCCGGTGCGTGTCTTCAACGACCGCGGCAGCTACCACTGCACCGCCCGCGTCAGCACCCGTGCCCGCCCCGGCGTCGTCAACGGCCTCGGCATCTGGTGGCGCAAGCTTGGCGTGCGTGGCACCAATGTCAACGAGGTCACGCACCAACAGCTCACCGACATCGGGCAAGCGCCGTGTTTCTACGACGTGCTGGTCGAGGTGGAGGTCGCGAGGTGAGGGCGCTGGCGCTGCTGCTGGCGGCGGCGC
>JBEEMX010000446.1:0-3316 GCA_041192465.1 Pseudomonadota bacterium
GGGCAGGTCGATCCACCCGTTTGCGTCGGTCGTGATCGGCTGCAGGGTGACGTTCGAGCGGGCCAGTGCCGACGCCCGCGGGTTGTTCAGCGCCGCGGCGGCGCAGACCAGCAGCACCTCGCCGGGTGCCTCCAGCAGCCGGGCGGTCGGCGGCGTGTCGAGCCGGGCGTCAAGCACCACGCGCAGCGGCTGGCGCGCCGTGGGCACCAGGCGGACGTCCAGGCGCGGGTCGTCCTCGCGCACGGTGCCGATGCCGGTCAGCACGGCCCCTGCGCGGCGGCGCCACGCGTGGCCGTCAGCACGGGCCTGCGGGCCGGTGATCCACTGGCTGGTGCCATCGGGCAGCGCGGTGCGGCCATCGAGGCTCGCGGCCACCTTCAGCCGCACCCAGGGCCGCCCGCGCAACATGCGCGAGAAAAAACCGATGTTCAGTTCGCGCGCCGCATCGGCCATCAGTCCGTGGGCGACGGTGATGCCGGCTGCCTGCAGCCGCGCCAGTCCCTGCCCGGCGACCAGCGGGTTCGGGTCCAGCACGGCGGCAACGACCCGACCCACACCCGCCGCGATCAGCGCGTCCACGCAGGGCGGTGTGCGGCCGTGGTGGGCGCAGGGCTCCAGCGTGACGTGGACTGTCGCGCCGCGCAGGTCATGGCCGTCGGCGAGCGCAGCGCGGATCGCCATGACTTCGGCGTGCGGACCGCCGGCCTGCTGGGTGTGGCCAGCGCCGAGGACGCGCCCGCGGCCGTCGCTGATGACGCAGCCCACCCGCGGATTGGGGTCGGTCAGCCCGATGCCCAGCTCGGCCCAGGTCAGCGCCTGGGCCATCGCCACCTGGTCGTGGGCCGAAAACGAGGAGGTCGGTGTGTCGTGCATGGCGTGATTGTCAGGGCATCCGGGTGTCAGGCCGTCACGGTTGATGGGCCACGGTGCTGTCATCGACCGGCGGGTTGACATCGACCGGACAGCGTGCCGCTGCGCGGATCACCAGAAAATTCTGGTTGCCCAGCGCCGTGGTCACCACGCTGTAGCTGGCCGGGTGCTCGGGATTGTCGATGCGACCATTGCCATCGTGGTCGGCGCTGTAGCGGCAGATCCGGAACCGCCCGGTGTTGCCACCGGCGCTGCTCACCAGCAACCAGCCTTGCGGCACCAGATCGAGCCGTCCCGACCAGCGCGCCGCGCCGCCCGATGCGGGTGGCACCGGCTGGACCACGCAGTGGTAGGCGATCGAGGTCTTCAGCGTGACACCCGGCGGCACGTTGGTGGGGCCGTCCTGCACGCATTCCCACGCGGGACTGGGGTGGCCGGTGGTGCTGAGCGTCAGGCGCAGCGCGGTGGACATGGCGGGGCTGGCAGGCTGTTCCGCGTCGGCGAAGGTGACGGTATCGCGGTCGGTGGAGAAGCGGATATGGCCGCTGAGCAGCAAACCGCTCAGGGCCTTGCACGCACCGAGGTTGCCGGCGTTCAGCGCATCGGCAGGCAGTCCGACCGTGCTGTCGCAGCGGCCGTTCACCTCGCCCGAGCGGCTGTCGAACAGCCAGACCAGTGCCTCGTCGGTGCGTGGCTTGAAGGCGTGGCGGCCATCGCCGAGATCTCGGGCCGCCACGGGGATGCGCAGCGAGCGTTCCGGCGCTGCCGCGCTGCTGGGGCTGGTCGGTGCCGTGAACCGGTTCAACAGCGTTGCGGCACCCAGCGCAGGATCGATCGCGGTCAGCGCCGTGCCCAGCGTCACCGCGTAGCCCACGGCTTGCCGGTCCTCCCAGCGCACGGTGGTGGCCACGCTGCGCAGTCGGCCGGTCGCATCGGTGTGGACCCGGCGCTGCAGCGTGTAGCGCGTGGGCGACGACGCAGCGTCGATCGGTGCCGGCCCGGTGTCCGCGATGTCGGCCGGCCCGCGCCAGCGCAGTTGCTCCAGATCGGCCGCCGCGTGGCGCACGGCTTCGCTGCGCTGGCGGGACAGGTCGGTGCTGCGCCGCAGGTCGAGGTGCAGGCGCAGCAGCGACGCCGTGCCCAGCCCGAGCAGCGCCACCGCCACCAGCAGTTCGATCAGCGCCAGGCCGTGGCTGCGCCGGTTCATCGGGTGTGCGGATCGAACCAGCTACCCGGCACCGGCGCGAGCACGCTGCCCAGTCCCGCGGTGCGTGCGAGGACCGCCGCATCCCGGACCAGATCGAAGGCCCCGCCCAGGGTGGTGGTGTCCAGGCTGACGAGCGCGCCGCGAAGCAGGCTGCGGGGTCCGGCCGGGGGCCTGATGTCCACACGGTCCGCCACGACCAGGCCGTGGACCACCGCGTCAGGGCCGATCCGCAGCGTGCCGCGCACGACCAGCAGCAGCGGCGTGTCGGCCGATCCCCAGCGCCCCTGGGCCAGCGCCAGATCACCGTCCAGCCACAGGGCACGGGCACCTAGCCGCCACGCGCTGTCGAGGTCGCTGCCGGTGCAACTACCCGCGCACGCCACGGTCTGCCAGGCGGGCAGGGCGCGCAATGTCGCCACATCCAGCCCGAACAGACGCCGCCAGAGCGTGTCGGCGCCAGCCGACAGGGGCGGATCGTTGGCGACCATGCCAGCGGCGGTGGGTTGTCCGGGTGGACCGTACACCTTGGCGGGTGCCTGCAGCGTGACCGCACCCCCGCTGTGCAGGGTGGTGCCGCCGCTGGCGGAGTCGGTGTTGACCACGCTGGCACCGTCGGACAGGACGACCGTGCCCACGCTGGTCAGGGCGGCCAGCGGCGGTTGCACGACCTGCCCGAGCGCGGCCAGCACGGTGCTGACGCGGTAGCGCCCGTCGGGCTCGGTGGCGTTGTCGTCGGCGCAGTCCGGGCCGGGGTGGGAACAGCCTTCTGCCGTCAGGGTCCACAGACCGGTGCGGGGGCCGGCTTGCAACGCCACGGTGAAGGCAGGAACATCGGTGGTGGCGGAGGGCGCCGGGATCTGGCCCGCGCCGCTGTCGGGACATTGACACTGCCAGTCCGGAGCGGTCTCCGTCTGCACGCAGGCTGGCCGCCACGCAACAGCGGTGGTGAGGCTGCGCTCCCACCGCGTGCGCACGGTGGCCGGTGCAGCGTCGGGGGACTGTGGCGTCGGCAGGCAGTGGCTGTCCACGCTGCGTGTGTCGTTCAGCCGGGAGATGGCCCAGTCGATGCCGGCCTGCGCCGCTTCCTGCGCCCGGACAGCCCGGATCTGGCTGGCGCTGGCGCGCTGCTCGAACAACAAGGCCCGGTGGCTGTAGAGCAGGCTCAGGTGCGCGATCAGCAGCAGGGTCATCACCATCGCGAGCGTGCCGGCGCCGCCCGTGCCCTGCCGCGACTCAGGG
>JBEEMX010000447.1:0-3309 GCA_041192465.1 Pseudomonadota bacterium
AGGTGGTGCCAGGTCATCGCGCAATGATCGCCCAGACGGTGCGGCCGATCAGCACCAGGTCAGTGCCAATGCCCGAGCGGTCCACATACCGCGCCTGCAGGGCCAGCTTGGTCGGCAGGATCACCTCGCGGTACGTCCGCTCCGGGTCGCGGCTCTGTGCCAGCAGCGTGCCCTCGTCGCGGTACTCGATCGACGCAAAATCCGTGATGCCCGGCCGTACCGACAGCACTTTCTCGCGCAGATCCGCCGGGTACAGCGCCACGTAGCGCGGCACCTCCGGCCGCGGCCCCACCAGGCTCATCGTCCCTTCGAGCACATCGAACAACTGCGCCAGCTCGTCCAGCTTGGTGCGCCGCAGGAAGGCGCCGACGCGGGTGATGCGGGCATCCAGGCCGACGGTGAGCTGCGGGCCGCGGTCGGCGGGATCGTGCGCCATCGTGCGGAACTTGTGGATGCGGAAGTGGCGACCACGCAGGCCGACACGCGCTTGCCGGTAGAACACCGGGCCGGGCGAGTCGAGCTTGATCGCCAGCGCCACCAGCAACAGCGGCAGCGCGAGCACGAGCAGGCCGAGGCTGGACAGCAGCAGGTCGAGCAGGCGTTTGGACACGCGATTCAGTAGTGGTAGCGGCCCTGCATGAACTCGACACGATCCACCTTCACCAGGTAGACACAGCGGTGCTCCTGCGTGAGGCGGCGTGACCAGACATCCGGGCCGAGGTACTTGAGCGGTTCGGGCTTGCCGATGCCGTCGAACGGATCACGCAGCGTGGCGCGCATCAACTCCAGCAGCCGCCGTGCGGTGCGGCGGTCGGTCTCTACCCAGTGCTGCAGATCCTGCAGGAATTCCGGGTGGCACACCGCGGTTCGGTCGCCCTCACGCATCCAGGTTCATCCGGCGCTGCAGTTCGTCCAGCGACGTGGGCACCAGCGGGGTGTCATCGGCACGGGCCCGCGACAGCGCCGCGAGCAGCCGCTCGGCGTTGCGTGGCGAGCGCAGCAGGTGGGCGGTTTCGATCAGGCTGCCCAGTTCGTCTGCCGCGATCATGGCCACATCGCCGCCCGAGCGTCGGCGCACCACGATCACCTCGCGGTCGTCCACGGCGCGGTCCATGAGCGACTTGAGCTGCTCGCGTGCTTGGCTGTAGGTGGTTTCGATGGTCATTTGAGGGCCTGCGCAGTTCAATTGAATTGGACAGGAATATTGTACAGAATTCACCTTGAAGCTCAGCCCTGCAGCGCCCACCGCAGTGCTGCCGCCACCCGCCGCACATCGTCCTCGGTCATCCGCGTGTACAGCGGCACGCTCAGCATCCGCTCATACGCCCGCTGGCTGTGCGGGAAATCGCTGGCCTGCAGGTCGTAGCGTTCGCGCCAGTACGGGTGCTGGTGCAGCGGGATGTAGTGGACGCTGCAGCCGATGCCCGCCGCGTAGAGCGCCTCGATCAGCGCGTCGCGGCCGATCGGCGCATCGTCGGTCAGGCGCAGCACGTAGAGGTGCCACGAATGCACCTCGCCTGCGGCCGGGCGTGGCGGCAGGACCAGCGGCAGATCGGCCAGCAGCTCGTCGTAGAGCGCCGCGAGCCGGGCGCGTTGCTGCTGGAAGCCCTGCGCGCGCCGCAACTGGTGGATGCCCATCGCCGCGGCGATGTCGGTCAGGTTGTACTTGAAGCCCGGCGCCACGATCTCGTAGTACCAGCTCGGCACCTTGGCGGTGAAGCGGTCGAAGGCGTCGCGGTTGATGCCATGCAGGCGCATGACCTTGGCGCGGGCGGCGATCGCCGGATCGCGGGTCACCAGCATGCCGCCCTCGCCGGTGGTGATGGTCTTGTTGGCGTAGAAGCTGAACACGGTGACATCGCTGCCCAGCGTGCCGACGAGGCGCCCGGCATGCGTGGTCGGCAGCGCGTGGGCGGCGTCCTCGACCACCTTCAGGCCGTGGCGGCAGGCGATGGCCAGCACGGCGTCCATGTCCACCGCGAGACCGGCGAAATGCACGGGAATGATCGCCTTGGTGCGTGGCGTGACCGCGGCTTCGATGGCGGCCGGGTCGATGTTGAGCGTCGCCGGGTCGATGTCCACCAGCCGCACGTCCGCACCCAGGTAGCGCACCACCTCGGCGGTGGCGGTGAAGGTGTGCGTGGTCGTGATCACCTCGTCGCCGGGGCCGATGCCGAGGGCTTCGAGCGCGAGGTGCAGGCCGGCGGTGGCGGAGTTGACGGCGATGGCTTCGAGGCCCGGTTCACCCCCCAGGAAGGCGGCGAAGTCCTGCTCGAAGCGGCGGGCCTTCGGGCCGGTGGTGACCCAGCCGGATTTCAGGGTGTCGATGACCTCGGCAATTTCCTCGTCGCCGATCTCGGGCAGGGCGAAGGGGAGGAAGGGCAGGGCGGGCAGGGTGAAGGGGGTGGCGGAGTCGGTCATGCGCGTTCAGTGAGGATCGCGGGGCTTCAGCCGCGTGAACTCGTGCGGTTCCAGCAGCCGGGCGAAGTCCCGGTCGAAGGTGATGAGGTGGGTGCCGAGCGCCCGTGCGGCGGCGGCGATCCAGGCGTCGGGCACCGCGTTGGCCGACAGCGCCTTGCCTCGGCACAGCGCCGCGAACATCGGCCAGGCGGCGCGGGCCGAAGGCATCTCGCAGCCCGGTTGAGCCAGCAGCGCGTCGAGAAAATCGAAGGCCTCGTCGGCCGTCGCGGGTGTGTCGAAGATCCGCGGGTGCGTGACCAGCCGGACGAACGAGGTGCAGACCATCGGCAGCAGCAGCAGGCGGGCGCCGGACTGCCCCGCGTGCAGTTGCGCGGTCAGCCAGTCGCGGGCGGTGGCGTGGTGGGCGTGGTCGCCGCGGAAGGCCGCGACGACCACGTTCACGTCAGGCGTGGCGGTCGAGCGGGTCATCGTGGGCGTCAAGGTCGGTGTCTGCATCGGCGGCGTCGAGCAAGCTGCGGTTGCTGCACGGGTCGATGCCCGGGCGCAGGCCGCCACCGCCCCGCGTGAACACCGGCACCGGCCGCACGGGACTCGCCGCCCGGCTGCTGGCGGCCCGCAGGCGCAGGCTCAGCCCCTCTTCGATCAGCCGGGTCAGTGACGTGCCTTCGAGTGCCGCCGCCGCCTTGGCCTGGCGCAGCAGGTCACTGTCGATGTCGAGGGTGGTCTTCATTCGGTGGATGTTACTGCATGCGGATACAGATTTCTGTATGCCAGGCTTGACGGCTTGGGTTTGTATTCTTTGAAACAGTTTGAAGCTGTTTGCGGCGGGCGAGGCTTCTGGGCTGCCAAGGTGGGTGAGACACTGTTCTCTGGACACAAAAGAGGACA
>JBEEMX010000448.1:0-3305 GCA_041192465.1 Pseudomonadota bacterium
TGCGCCAGTGGTGTCCATAGGCTGATTGCGCCGATGAACAGGAGTAGAACCCAGGCCAGGTTGCGCGCCAACAGCCGCATGCGCAGCAGCAACAGGCCGTCGGTCTTCATGATCAGCCACGTGCTGCCCAGCAGCGCATAGGTAGCAAGCAAGCCGAACCCCGTGAACATCGAGAAAGCATTGAACCAGTCGAATCCGCCGCCGGCGTAGCGACCGTCGCGTACCGGTATGCCTTGGATGAATCCGCCAAGCGTGACGCCTTGGAAGAAGGTTGCAAGGGCAGAGCCGCCGATGAACGCCATGTCCCAGAAGCCCCTGCGATGCGCACTCGCCTTGAACCGGAATTCGAACGCGACGCCACGAAAGATCAAACCGATCAGCATCAGGATCAGTGGCAGATAAAACGCGCTCAGAATCACCGAATAGGCCAGTGGAAACGCCGCCAGCAAGCCCGCTCCACCCAGCACCAGCCAAGTCTCGTTGCCATCCCAGACCGGTGCCACGGTATTCATCATCACATCGCGGTCGTCCTTCGACTGGAAGAACGGGAAGAGCAGACCGATGCCAAGGTCGAAACCGTCCATCACGACGTACATCATCACACCGAACAGAATGATGACGGCCCACAGAAGCGGCAAGTCAATGCCCATGGCGCGCTCCTTGAATAGCTGCACCGCGCTGCTGACCGGGCTCACCGCCGACAGGAAGCAGGCCTTCACCGTGCTGCGGCCCCTTGGCGATCAGCTTCAGCAGGTAGCCGGTACCCGCGCCGAACACCACGAAATAGACGACAACAAACAGCGCCAGGCTGATGCCAAGTTGCTGGGCGCTTACAGGTGATACCGCGTCGGCGGTTCGCATCAGGCCGTACACGATCCATGGCTGGCGGCCGATCTCGGTGGTGAACCAGCCGGCCAACAATGCAACGAAACCGCTCGGCGCCATCAGAAGCGCAAAACGCTGAAACGCGCGTGATCGGTACAGTCGCCCGCCTCGGCGCAGCCACAGGCCGATCAGCGCCAGCAGAATCATCAAACTCCCAAGTCCGACCATCACGCGGAAAGTCCAGAACACGACCGTCGAATTCGGGCGGTCGGCGCGGGGGAAGTCCTTCAGCGCCGGGATCGTTCCATCCCAACTGTGGGTGAGCAGCAGGCTGCCGGCGTGCGGGATCTCCAGCTTCCAGTGCGTCGTCTCGGCCTGCATGTCGGGCCAGCCAAAGAGGATCAAGGGCACACCTTCACCGGGATGGTTCTCCCAGTGCCCTTCTATCGCCGCCAGCTTGGCAGGTTGGTATTCCAACGTGTTCAGACCGTGCGCATCACCGACGATGGCCTGCAACGGCGCTACCGCGAGCAGCATCCACATCGCCATCGACAGCATCACCCGTACCGGTTCGTGGCTGCGGCCACGCAGCAGGTGCCAGGCCGCGCTGCCACCGACCACGAGCGCGGCCGTGATGAAGGCTGCCAGCACCGTATGCGTCAACCGGTATGGAAACGACGGATTGAAGATCACCGCAATCCAGTCCACCGGCACCACGCGGCCGTCGATGATGGCGTGCCCTTGTGGCGTGTGCATCCAGCTGTTCGAGGCCAAGATCCAGGTCGTCGAGATAAGCGTGCCGACCGCTACAGCGACCGTTGATGTGAAGTGCAGTGCAGGCCCGACGCGCTGAATCCCGAACAGCATCACGCCCAGAAACCCGGCCTCAAGGAAGAACGCAGTCAGCACCTCATAGGCCAGCAGCGGGCCCGTGATGCCACCGGCGAAGCGCGAGAACTCGCTCCAGTTGGTGCCGAACTGGTAGGCCATCACCACCCCCGAGACCACGCCCATGCCGAACGCCACGGCGAATATCTTGGACCAGAAGTGGTACAGGTCCATGTAGACCTGCCGCCCTGTCTTCAGCCACAACCCCTCCAGCACCGCAAGGTAACTTGCTAGTCCAATAGTGAGCGCCGGGAACACGATGTGAAACGAGATCGTGAAGCCGAATTGAATACGGGCGAGGAGCAGAGCGTCCAGAGCTTCCATTGGGGTGCGCCTTAGTGCAGCTTGACGTGGGGCTCGGTACGGCGGGTGATCATCCGAGCGAGGGTGTCGAGCCCCACCTTCGCAAAGCCATGCAGGGCGACCTCGTGCATCTTGTACAACGACTGGTACATGACGCGCGCCATGAAGCCTTCGATCATCAGGCTGCCGCCCATCAAACCGACTGCACCACCCATCATGTTGCCCACCGTGCTGAACTCCCCCAGCGAGACCAGCGACCCGAAGTCGCGGTAGCGATAGGGCAGCAGCGCTTTGCCGGCAAGGCGGTTCTGCACCTGCTTGACCATCAGCGCAGCCTGCTGATGCGCCGCCTGGGCACGCGGCGGCACCCATCCGCCCTTGCCCTGGTCGGCCTCGGGCCACGGGCAGGCGGCGCAGTCACCGATTGCAAATACGTGGTCGTCAAGTGTTGTCTGCAGTGTGGGCCGCACGACGAGCTGGTTGATCCGGTTGGTCTCCAGGCCGTCCAGGTCGCGCAGAAAGTCGGCCGCCTTCACACCAGCGGCCCAAACCACCAGTTCGGCTGCGATGCGGCTGCCGTTGCCCAGCCTCACGCCCTCAGGCAGCACCTCAGCGACCTTGGCGCTGGTATGCACATGCACGCCAATTCCTTCGAGCATTTGACGTGCCGCCGTAGACATCCGCTCGGGCAGGCCCGGCAGCACGCGCTCAGCGGCTTCGATCAAGTGCAGCTGCAGGTCCTGCTCGGGGTTGATGCGGTCCAGCCCGTAGGCGACCACCTCGCGCGTCGTGCGGTGCAACTCGGCCGACAGCTCGACCCCGGTGGCGCCCGCGCCGATGATTGCGACCTGCAGTTGGTGCGGCGCCAGCGGCTCATGCTGCGCATTCGCGCGGATCAGCGCGTTGACCATGCGACGGTGAAAGCGCCGTGCGTCAGCCGTGGTTTCGAGCTTCAACGCGTGTTCGGCAACACCCGGCGTACCGAAGTCGTTGCTCTGACTGCCCACGGCGATCACCAGCGTGTCATAGCCGAAGCTGCGCGCGGGCGTGACCTGCACCCCGTCCTCGTCGACGAAGGGCGCGACATGCACCTGGCGGCTGGCGCGGTCGATGCCGGTCAACTGGCCGACCCGAAAACGGAAACCGTGCCAATGCGCCTGGGCGCGGTAAGAGACTTCATGCAGGCCGATGTCCATGCTGCCGGCGGCAATCTCGTGCAGCTTGGGCTTCCACACCTGCGAGCGGGCTTGGTCGATCAGCGTGACGGCCGCGAGACTACGCCGACCGAG
>JBEEMX010000449.1:0-3296 GCA_041192465.1 Pseudomonadota bacterium
GGACCGGGGTGGCACCGGGCAACATGCTCCACTCGTACAGTCCCTTGGCGGTCCCGATCAGCAGCACGGGCATGGCGTCACGCAACTGCCAGGCCAGGCCCTGCACGGCGAAGGCGAAGCTGGTGCGGACCTCCGCCGGCCACGACTCGCCACAGTCCCAGGACACATGCACCTGCGCGCTGCCGTCGGTCAGCCGCGTGCCCAACGCGAGCAAGCCCGGCCGGGCCGGATGGGGCACCACGGTCTGCACGGCCTGGTTCAGGAAGCGCCCTGCCGCTTCCCAGCCGTCACCGCCATTGAGCGAGCGGAACAGGATCGCCCCGCTGCCGGCGTACCAGGTGGCGGGCTGGAAAGGGTCGATGGCCAGCGCCAGCACGTTCTGGTCGGGCACTTCGCCGACCCGCAGCCGCACCCGATCGACATAGCTGACCCCCGGCTCGCCCAGGGCCACGTCGTACACGTGCGACACCCGCAGCGGCTCGCCGAACCGCCACCCACGCCGGCTGGGCGACGAGGGCAGCGGGTTGACCATCTCGTGCAGCCGGGCCGCCACGCGCTCGCGCACGGCCTGCGGATCCTCGCCCCGATGCACCACGACGCGGGCACACACGCTGACCTCCTTGTAGCGCACCCAGTTGACCAGGCAGGTGATGCCCAGCGGGCGGCGCAGTTCGAGCTGGTCGCGGATCTGCGTCCGTGCGTCCTCGGTTTCCAGTGCCTGCAGCGCCTGGACGGTGACGCGGCCGTGGCCCCGCTCGGACTCCGTCCCCAGGCGCGGCACCAGCAGCACCTCCACCGTGCCCGGCGTGGCGTGGCGCCACAGTTGCGCCTTGGCGAAGGCTTTGGCGCGTGCCGCCGTGCCGCTGGCGCGCAAGGCCAGGGTCTCGAAATCGCGGGCATTCACGGCGCGGCGCAGCGAATGCATCTCCTGCGGTCCGCGCAGCAGGGCATTGGCCAGCGTCTCGGCGTCGGTGCCGCCGGTGGCCGGCTCGGGGTTGGTGACCTGCACGCCGCGCACCGCGTCGCGCATCACCCCAAGCGTGTGGGCCGCCAGATTGCCCGACTGGCCGCCGCCGGTGCGGTACCACAGGCGGATCTGGCGCCCCGGCGCGGGCACCCGCGCCAGCGTGGCGGCGCGGGGTTCGAGGCTGCCATCGTCGCGCACGGCCTGGACGGCGGGCGCGAAGTCGATGCGACCGGCCAGCCGGTCCACGACGTAGCTGAAGGCGTCGGGGCCGTGTTCGCCGAAATACTCGGCCTCCCGCCAGAGGCGGAAGCTGCGGCCGTCGCACGACACGGCGGGGGCGCGCTCGTCGAGTTCGTCCGGTGTGGCCTCGACCCCTACCAGAAGATCCAGCCGGTCCGCCATCGGCGCGACGATCGGCGCATGGGCGGCCTGCACCGACTGGCGGGGCAGCCCGGTGCCGACCCCGGCCAGCTCGCCCTGGATCGGCTGGCAGTGGCAGGCCAGCACGCCCTCGACGGCGGTCTGGCCCGCCAGGAGGGTGGCGGGCTCCACGGTGGTGAACACCGGGGGCGGGCCGCCGCTGCCGGTGACCCGCCCGATCGTCACCCGCGTGCCGGCGGGCAGCACCAGGTCGCTGTCCTGCGGCTTGGCCACGGAGAACCGCAGCAGCGCGCGCGCGGCCGTGGGCGGCGCCATCTTCACGCCGACCAGGCGCAGCAGCTCGACGTAGACCTTCTCCGGCACCCGGTTGACGCGGTACAGGAGGATGCTGGTCAGGTAGGTGAACGCTTCGAGCAGGACGGTCCCGGGATCGCCGGGCGACAGGTCCGTCCAGCCGCAGTCGGCACGCCGGATCAGCGCCTTGGCGTCGGCCAGCAGGTCCTCGAAACCGCGGTCATCGAGCAGGGGCGAGGGGATCGGCATGTCAGGTCACCCGTCCGTTGCCAAGGTCGAACACGAGTGCGAGCCGTTCGGTGTGCACGCTGCCGCGCAGGCGGTATTGCAGGTCGATGTCCAGCCGCCCTTCCTGCTCGGGGTGCGCGCCGGCATCGAGTCGCACGGTCTCGACGCGCGGCTCCCAACGCTGGAGGGCGCGCCGCACGTAATGGATGGCCAGACCGGCGGTGGTGTCGTCGTTGGGGGCAAAGGCCAGGCGGAACAGGTGGCAGCCATAGTCGTGTCGCATCACGCGCTCGCCCGGACGGGTGGCGACGAGCATCAGGATCGCCTGCCGCACGGCGTCGGCATCGGCCACCAGGTCCAGCCCGCCGCGCGGACTCACGACCAGCCCGGCCCGTTCCAGCGGCGCCGACGCCTCCCGGAAGGCGAAGCGCAGCGCGCTGTACCGCGCGCTCATGGCTGACAGACCCAGGTCTGCCCCGGCTGGTCCACCACGTACAGCACCGCGCCGGGGGGCGTGCCGTTGGTGAATCCGGCCAGGGTGTCCAGGCACAGGGGGCGGCCGTCGATGCGGATCCAGTCGGAGTAGCCGCGCTGCACCTGCAGCGTGGTCAGGCAGGGCTGGATGCCGGGTCCGAGGTTGGGGCAGCCGCCGATGGTGCAGTGCTCCGGATCGGTCGCCACCAGCACGCGCCGCCGCGCGATGGTGACCAGGTCCTGCGACGGCCGGTTCTGCACCTTGCCCAGCTTGTGGTTGCAGACCACATGCGCGTCTTCGGTGATCCAATACATGGTGCGGCCCTCCTTCAGGTGCGTTCGAAATCGATGAACTGCGCCCGGAGGGTGAGCCGCTGCCCGGGGGCTTCGAGCGTCATCGGGCCGCTGGACTGCAGCAGGGTGCGCCCGGGCGCGAGTTCCAGGCAACTGCCATCGGCGCTTTCGAGCCGCAGCCGCTGCGCTGTGTCGTCAAGGTGGATGCGCTGCCCGCCGGGCGACAGGAAGCTGAACCCCGCCGGCAACCCCGACTCCCCCCACAGACTGCCGATCACCACCGCCTGCGCCGGATCGGACGGGTCCAGCAGCACCACCACCAGGTCGCCGATGTCCGGTGGTGCCACCAGCCCCTTGGCCCGACCGGCGCCGGGCGCCATCCACTGCAGCCAGTCGCTCTCGAGTTCGGCGTATGCGGGCAGTGCCACCTTGATGCGGCCCAGGCGCTCCGGGTCATCGACCTGGGTGACGCGACCGGGTGTCATCGCGAGCGAGGGGGTGCGGGCCTGCGGGGCGGGCCGCTCGCTCGACAGTTCCGACAGGAAGCCGCGCTGCGCGTCCAGCGTGTGGCGCACGCTGGCCAGCACGAACGCCGTCTCGACCCCGGGCAGGAGACCGGTCACCCGCACCGGCACCCCGGGGCGCAGCCGCACATCGC
>JBEEMX010000450.1:0-3284 GCA_041192465.1 Pseudomonadota bacterium
GCTGCACCAGCGCATCCACGCCCGAGCTGTCGATCGAGACCAGCCGGTGCATCTCCAGCACCACGGTGCGGGTGTCGCCGCGCAGCCGCTCGGGCAGCGACTCGATCTTGCCTACCGCGCCGAAGAACAGCGTGCCGTAGAGACTGTGGACCTCGACGCCCGGCAGGGTGCAGGCCAGCGGCTCCACCTGGAACAACTGCCCCATCCGCCAGATGAAGAACCCGCACGCCAGCAGCAGCCCGACCTCCACCGCGATCGTCAGATCGAAGACCACGGTGAGGAAAAACGTGCCCAGCAACACCGAGCGGTATGGCAGCTTGAAGTGCCGCAGCCGGGCGAACTCGTGCCACTCGCCCATGTTCCACGCCACGAACAGCAGGATCCCGGCCAGTACCGCCAGTGGCACGTTCATCGCCAGCGGCGCCGCCACCAGCATGATCACCAGCAGCGCCACGGCATGCACCATCCCCGCCACCGGCGACACCGCCCCGGCGCGCACGTTGGTGACGGTGCGGGCGATGGTGCCAGTCGCGGGAATGCCGCCGAACAGCGGCACGACGAAGTTGGCCACGCCCTGCGCCATCAGCTCCTGGTTCGGGTCGTGGCGCTGGAAATCGCCCATGTTGTCGGCCACGCGGGCGCACAGCAGCGACTCGATGGCCCCCAGCAGCGCGATGGTCAGCGTCGGCATGAGGAGCTGCTTGGCGGTGGCCCAGGTGAACTCGGGCAGGTCGAATGCCGGTAGCGCCTGCGGGATGCCGCCGAAGCGCGAGCCGATGGTCTCGACCGGCAGGTGCAGCAGCCAGCTCGCCAGCGTCAGCGTCACCAGCGCGACGATCGGCCCCGGCACGCGCGAGATGGCCCGCGCGCTGCGGCCTTCGACGAGTTCGGCTGGCAGGATGGTGCCCGGCTTGAACAGCCGCAGCCACGCGAACAACCCGCCCAGGCAAAGGCTGCCGAGCGCGAAGGCATAGGGGTTGAAGCTGTCCCGGTGTGCCCAGAGCGTGTGGATCTGGGCGAAGAAATCGGCCGGCATCTTGTCGATGTGCAGGCCGAACAGATCGCGCAGTTGCGACAGCGCGATCAGCACCGCGATGCCGTTGGTGAAGCCGATGACGATCGACACCGGGATGTAGCGCACCAGGCCACCGAGTTTCATCAACCCCATCGCGAACAGCAGCACCCCGGCCAGCATGGTGGCGATCAGCAGGTTCGGCAGGCCGTAACGCTCGATGATCCCGTAGATGATGACGATGAACGCCCCCGCCGGGCCACCGATCTGCACCTGCGAGCCGCCGAGTGCGGAGATCAGGAAGCCGGCGAGGATGGCGGTGTAAAGCCCTTGTTCGGGCTTCACCCCGGAGGCAATCGCAAACGCCATCGCCAGCGGCAGCGCCACGATGCCGACCGTGGCCCCGGCGCCCAGATCGGCCAGCAGGCGCTCGCGGCCATAGCCGCCGCGCAGGGTGTCGAGCAGGCGTGGGCGGAAGGGCTGCAGGTGTTGCAACCATGCCGGTTTGGACAGGAAGGTGGACCAGTTCGGCACGCGGGGCGTCTCCAGCGGATGGCCCCTGCAGTGTGCGCCCGCAGGATGCCGACGCGCTTACAACGCAGGCGTGCTGGCAGCCGGTATCGTGCGGCCCATGCAGAAACCGACCCGTCCGCCCAGCCCGCCCGCCTCCGGCCATTTCAAGGGCAACAAGCTGGCTTTGCCTAGCAAACCTTGCGCCACCTGCGGCCGCGAGATGAGCTGGCGCAAACGCTGGGAGAAGACCTGGGCCGAGGTGAAGTACTGCTCCGAGGCCTGCCGGCGAGCGCGGCAGGCAGGCGGATAGCTGTTCGCCCGGTTCAGCGGATGCGCATCCCCGGCTGCGCCCCCGGGAACGGCTCCAGCACGAAGATCCCCGGGTTCTTCTTTTCATCCGCATCGCTGGCGGCCAGCACCATGCCTTCGCTGATGCCGAACTTCATCTTGCGCGGCGCGAGGTTGGCGACCATCACGGTGAGCTTGCCTTCCAGATCCTCCGGCTTGTAGACCGAGGCGATGCCGGAGAAGACGTTGCGGGTGCGGCCCTCGCCGGCGTCGAGCGTCAGGCGCAGCAGCTTGGTCGAGCCGTCCACCGTCTCGGCCTTGACGATCTTCGCGATGCGCAGGTCCACCTTGGTGAAGTCGTCGATCTTGATTTCCGGGGCGATGTCCTCGCCGCCCGGGATGACCTTCTCGGGTTCCGGCGCGGCGAAGAGTTCCTCCAGCAGCTTGGGATCGACGCGCTGCATCAGGTGCTGGTAGGTGCCGATGGTGTGGCCGCCCAATGCCCGGCTGGTGGCGTGGAAGTCGAGCGGCTCGACCTGCAGGAAGGCTTCGACCTGCGCGGTCAGCTTCGGCAGCACGGGCTTCAGGTAGATCGTCAGCAGCCGGAACGCCTCGATGCAGACCGAGCACACGTCGTGCAGCACGGCGTCCTGCCCGGCCTGCTTGGCGAGTTCCCACGGCTTGTTCTGGTCCACGTACTCGTTGACGCGGTCGGCCAGCGCCATGATCTCGCGCAGCACCTTGCCGAGTTCTCGCGCCTCGTACAGCCCGGTCACGGTGTCGCGGTGGGCGCGCAGCGTGTCGAGCAGCACGCGGCCCTCGACGCCCAGGTCGCTGCTCAACTGGCCGCCGAACCGCTTGGCGATGAAACCGGCGGCGCGGCTGGCGATGTTGATGTACTTGCCGACCAGATCGCTGTTGACGCGGGCGGTGAAATCGTCGCGGTTGAAGTCGATGTCCTCGACGTGGGCGTTGAGCTTGGCGGCGATGTAGTAGCGCAGCCACTCGGCGTTCATGCCCAGCGACAGGTACTTCAGCGGATCGAGGCCGGTGCCGCGGCTCTTGCTCATCTTCTCGCCGTTGTTGACGGTGAGGAAGCCGTGGACGAAGACGTTGTCCGGCGTCTTTCGGCCGCTGAAGTGCAGCGTCGCGGGCCAGAACAGCGTGTGGAAGTAGGTGATGTCCTTGCCGATGAAGTGGTACTGCTCGATCGCCGGGTCGGCCATGAACTCGGCGAAGCTGCGGGTGTCGCCGTACTTCGCGGCCGGGCCGCCCTTGTCGAACCAGTTCTTCAGCGACGCCAGGTAGCCGATCGGCGCGTCCAGCCAGACGTAGAAATACTTGCCCGGTGCGTCCGGGATCTCGATGCCGAAGTAGGGTGCATCCCGCGAGATGTCCCAGTCACCCAGGCCGCCCTTGCCCTCTTCGTCCTTGGTGAACCATTCCTTGATCTTGTTGAGTACCTCGGGCT
>JBEEMX010000451.1:0-3281 GCA_041192465.1 Pseudomonadota bacterium
GGTGCCAGTAACCTGCCGGCTTCCCGAGCCGTTCTGCGCAGAACAGGAGACACCGCATGACCCCCACCCGCATCGCCGTGGCCGGCGCCGGCATCATCGGCCGCGCCCACATCGACGTGCTGCGCCACAGCCCGACCTGCGTGCTGTCGGCCATCGTCGATCCCTCGCCGCAGGCCCAGGCGCTGGCCCGACGCGCCGAGGCCGGCGGCATCCCCGTCCTCATCGGCCACCACCGCGCCCACAGCCCGATCATGGCCAAGGCCCGCGAGGTCATCGCCTCGGGGCAGCTCGGCCGCCTCGTCGGCGTGATGGGCAGCGCGACCTTCTACAAGCCGGACCACTACTTCGCCGACGGCCCGTGGCGCTGCGAGCCGGGCGGCGGGCCGATCCTGATCAACCTGATCCACGAGGTCCACAACCTGCGCATGCTGTGCGGCGAGATCGCCGCGGTGCAGGCGTTCAGCTCGAACGCGGTGCGCGGCTTCGCGGTCGAGGACACGGTGGTCATCAACCTGCGCTTTGCCAGCGGCGCGCTCGGCAGCTTCTTCCTCAGCGACACCGCCGCCTGCGCACGCAGTTGGGAGCAGACCAGCCAGGAGAACAAGGCGTATCCGAGCCACGACGACGAGGACTGCTACGTCCTCACCGGCACCAACGGCAGCCTGTCCGTGCCGACGATGCGCCTGAAGACCTATCCGCGCCCCGAGGACCGTTCGTGGTGGAAGCCCTTCGAGGTCGGCACGGTCGGCATGGTCCGCGACGATCCGCTCAAGCACCAGATGGAACACTTCGGCCGCGTTGCCCGCGGCGAGGAGGCACCGCTGGTCAGCGCCCGCGACGGGCTGAACAACCTGCGGGTCACCGAAGCCATCGTCGAAGCCGCTGCCCGTGGCTGCGCGGTGGTGCTGGCGTGAGCCGGGGCGGGTTGATCCACTATCCTTTGCACCGTTTTTTCATTCGTTCCACCATCCCCGCACACCGGAGTTCCCCATGAAGTTCCTCGTCCTCAACGGCATCAACCTCAACATGTTCGGCAAGCGCGATCCGAAGCAGTACGGCACGACCACGCTGGCGCAGATCGACGAACAACTGCTCGCGCTGGGGGCAGAACTGGGCGTCGAGGTCGAGTGTTTCCAGACCAACTTCGAAGGCGAGATGGCCGAGCGCATCCACCGTGCCCACGGCGAGGGCGTGGACGGCGTGCTGATCAACGCGGGCGCGTGGACGCACTACAGCTACGGCATCCGCGACGCGCTGGCCATCCTCAAGTGCCCGATCATCGAGGTCCACATGTCCAACATTCACGCCCGCGAGGCGTTCCGGCACCACTCGGTGATCGCCGAGATCGCGCGGGGGCAGATCGCGGGGTTCGGGGTGGACAGTTATCTGCTGGGGCTGCGGGCGGCGGTGTCGGCAGTGCGGCCCGGATTTTAAGATTTTTAGCGCCAGTACCGCGCCGTGTGCGCAGGTGCTGGCGCCGAACCACCGGGAGGGCGCGGTTGTCTGGCCTGGGCCTCGCGGACAGGGCTGGCGCCAACATGCGGCGGCGAGCCAACCTTGTCGATGGCCGCATCTGGTCAACCGAAACGACCGACAATCCAGCCTTCATCAGAGAGGCATCCCGTGACCCCCAATTTCGTGCTTGATGAAGCGTCCATGCTGACGATGGAAGCCCGCATTCCGGAGCTGGCCGAGGCCGCCTTGCGCAAGGCGTATTACGACGCGCTGACCGTCTCGGGCAAGGTACTCGAAGCGATCGACGGCCAGCTTGTCGAGACCCATGCTGACGGTCACCGCGAGGTGATCCGCGCCCTGCGGCCCCCGTTGGTGGTGCATTGCGGCATGAAGATGACGCTGCGCCGTAGCAGCCGATGAGCGATCCGGTTCCGCGCCTGCGGGTCTTTGCCGGCCCGAACGGTTCGGGCAAGAGCACCATCAAGGACATGCTGCCGGCTGCCTGGCTGGGCATCTACGTCAACGCCGACGAGATCGAGAAGACGATCCTGCACGGGGGGGCGCTCGACCTGGCCGCCTTCGGCGTTCGCGCCGAAACGGTGGCCGGACTGCTTGCCTTTCTGCGCCAAGCCCCGCTGCTCGTGCGCGCTGGCTTGCAGTTCGATGCGGATCGACTGGCGCTTCAAGGCACCCGGCTGGCGTTCGGTCTTGTCCGTGTCAATTCGTACCACGCCTCGGTACTGGCCGATTTCATCCGTCAGCATCTGCTTGCCAGCCGAACCTCGTTCACCTTCGAGACGGTCATGTCGTCCGCCGACAAAGTCGAGTTCCTGCGCTGCGCGCGCGAAGGCGGTTTTCGCACCTACCTCTATTTCGTCGCCACCGAAGATCCGGAGATCAACATCTCGCGCGTGCAGCACCGCGTGCGGACTGGCGGCCACCCGGTGCCGACCGACAAGATCGTCAGCCGCTACCACCGCTCGCTCGACCTGCTGCCCGAGGCGTTGGCGCACACCAGCCGGGCCTATGTGTTCGACAACTCCGGCCACGAGCGTGTGCTGATTGCGGAGGTCACCGATGGTGTGGAGCTGGAGATGAAGACGGATGGTGTACCCGCGTGGTTTGCCGGCGCGCTAGGCCTCGACACGCCACCCGAGGTGACCGGCGTCTGACGCTATCGGTACGGCTGGCCGTGTCCGGCACGCTGCGGCGAGGCTGCCTACAATCCCCCCGCAATGACCCCGGCCATCTCCTTCCAGCAGGTCAGCAAGACCTTCAGCACCCCACGCGGTGCATTGCAAGCCCTCGACGGTGTCAGTCTCGACATCGTGCCCGGTGAATTCTTCGGTCTGCTCGGCCCCAACGGCGCCGGCAAGACCACCCTGATCAGCATCCTGGCCGGCCTGTCGCGGGCGACGACCGGCCGCGTGCGCGTCATGGGCCACGACGTGGTGGACGACTACGCGGCGGCCCGCAAGGCGCTCGGCATCGTCCCGCAGGAACTCGTGTTCGACCCCTTCTTCTCGGTGCGCGAGACGCTGAAGATCCAGAGCGGCTACTTCGGCGTGAAGGGCAACGACGCCTGGATCGACGAGCTGCTGAGCGGCCTCGGCCTCGCGGACAAGGCCGGCGCCAACATGCGGCAACTGTCGGGCGGGATGAAACGCCGCGTGCTGGTCGCGCAGGCGCTGGTGCACCGGCCGCCGGTCATCGTGCTGGACGAGCCGACGGCGGGCGTGGACGTGGAGCTGCGCCAGACGCTGTGGCAGTTCATCGCCCGGCTGAACAAGGAAGGCCACACCGTGCTGCTGACCACGCACTACCTC
>JBEEMX010000452.1:0-3280 GCA_041192465.1 Pseudomonadota bacterium
TGCCCCGCCGCCGACACGTTCATCGCCACGCAGAAGTCGTCGCAGATCGTGTCCGGCCGCAGCGGCTGCCACAGGGTGCGGCGGATGGCGTAGATCGCGCCGTTCGCCCCGAGCAGCGCGCCGATGCGGGCCTCGAAGAACTTCAGGAACTGCTCGATCCGCCAGTACAGGCTGTCCTGGTTGTCACCGCCGTTGCCCATCAGACGCAGCTCGCCCGTGACGCCGCCGACCTTCGTGTCCTGAAACCTCGACACCAGCCGCTTCAGGGCGCTGCGCTCGAAGTAGGTGTTGGCGTCCGAGAAGACGACGATCGGCTCGACCGTGCGCGACACCAGGTCGTTGAGCACGCTGGCCTTGCCGCGGTTGACCTCGAAGGGCAGGGCGACGACGCGGGGTTCGTCCTTGAACTGCGCCATCAGCTCGGCGGTGCAGTCGCGGCTGCCGTCGGAGCCGATGTAGGCGCGCAGCTTGTCCGCGGGGTAGTCGAGCGCCAGCAGGTTCTCGATGCGCGAGACGATGTGCGTCTCTTCGTTGTAGGCTGAGATGACGATGGCCACCGGTGGCCACTGCGGCTCGGTCTCGGCGTGGCCGGCGTCGATGCGGCGGTCGCGCTTGCGGAAGACAAAACCCACGTCGCGCAGGCCCTGCACCACCGACCCGATGACAAACAGCACCACCGGATACAGCGCATACGAGTAGACGACCGCCACGACGCCCCCGATAGCGACGCAGGCCAGCAGCGTGTGCAGCACCGGCTCAGCCCTGCGCCGTGGCGGCGGTCGTGTCGCGGTAGCCGGGACGCGGGATCACCAGGTCGCGGTACTCGCCCGGCTCGCCCGGCAGACCCTGTTCGGCCGCCTTGACGATGTTGTACATCTCGCGTGCGCTGACGTAGTGCAGCTTCCAGTCCTTGCCGTCGTTGTACTTGGCGTGCAGGTGTTCGTAGGTGCGCCGCATCGGCTCGCCCAGCAGCGTGTCCATGTCGCGCTCCTGGGTGCCGTGGGTGTGGATCTTGACGAAGACCCACTCCGGCTTGCCTTCGACGTGGATGCCGGTCTCGATCCAGGCGTCCACGCGGTCAGGCGTCGGCGGGCAGCTCGTGCGGATGTCCGAGTTCTCGATGCGCGGGATGATGCCGAACTTGCGGTCGTTCCACTTGAAGCCCAGCGGACCCTGGATCAGCATCAGGTCGCCCGAGGGCTGGCCGCCGACCTTCACGCGCACGCCGGTGTCGTGCGACTTGCAGGCGTGGGGGTCGTCCTTGGCGTAGTAGATCTGGTTGATCGTCGAGGTCTGGCAGGGATCGGGCGAGGCCGGGAAGGTGTAATCGACGTAGCAACCCTCTTCGCGCAGCACGATCAGCTCGTTGTTCACGCCGCAGCCATAGCCATCCGGGTGCGAGTTGTCGAGCGCCCAGTTGCCGTGGATGAAGGCCCAGCGCGGCTGCTTCGTCACCGGATCGACCGGCAGCGCGTCATGCCGATCGACCAGCAACTGCGTGAAGCGGCGCAGCTTCTCGCGCAGGCCGGCTTCGGTGTCCTTGTCGTGGTGCAGGTGGATCTCGATCTCGCCCAGCCCCATGCGGCAGATTTCGACCAGCGGTTCGAGGTGCTCGGGGCGGTATTCCTCTTCAGGATAGAAGAAACTGTGGATCGGTCCGCGGCCGTCGGCGTCCTTGAACGGCGCACACAGAGCGGGGTATTCCTGGCGCCAGCGGGCCACACGCTTGCACTCGGTGGCGTAGTCCGGCTGCTTCCACATCGGTTCGTAGTGGTCCACGAAGCAGAACATCACATGCTTGGTCACGCCAAGCGGCACCGGTGCGCGCCAATCCTGCTTCAGGTAGCTGGCCAGCCAAGTCTGGATATTGCGCTGGCGAATGAACAGTGCCACGACGCCGGTGACGATCGCCGATAACACAAGAATGACAAGCACGACACTCATCGGAGCCTTTTGATGTGGTGAGAATCCGCACCGGTGCCCAACGCACGAACGGATGGCGAATTTCCTAGAAAATCAGACCGGCCGAACTCTAGCATCGCCTGCGGGTCCGGGAAGACCCGCATTTGCTGAAGCTCAGCCCCCGCCACCCAGGTTGTGAGAGACCACGAATGCCTTTACTGCAAAAATCGTGAAGGCCATCATCAAGAAGGTGCTTTTCACCCACTTGATGTTGTGCGTGCGTTGATAGGCGGTGGAATCCTGATCGGTCATGCCGGGAGATTGCGTAGCGCAGTACCAGGCAGAAATGCACAGTGCGAGCAGGAAATACAGCACTGGCTGGTAGGTGCGTGACAGGAACCACGCACAAACCAGAAAACCCACCAGCGAATTCCGCAGCAACTCCACCATCAGGCGGTGGGGATTGCGTCTTGGCATGGAGTCGATCACGGCGGACAGGCTTTTGTAGGCCAGCACGATCATGCCGATCCAGAGGAAATAGCCGACCAGCCCCAACTCGGCAAAACACAGCACGAACGAATTGTGGGCCGTCAGCGGGTTGTGGTCGGTGAAATTGCCGTAGCCGACGCCGAAGACCGGTTTCCATTTCAGTAATTCCAGTCCCACCGACCAGGCCTCGATGCGCTCGGCCGCCGATTGTTCCTTCGACGAGATGGCCCGGCCTCCGATGGCGCTGGCGGCGATGAAGCCCGCGCCGCCGAGCGCCATCAGCACCGTGGTGCGGGTCGTGCCCAGCCAGTCCCGCACCAGGAAGAACAGCAGTGACGCTGCCCCCAGCATCGCGCCGCGCGACTGGCTGAGGAAGATTGCATAGCCCATCACCACCCCCGGCGCGAGCACGAACAGCAGGTTCTGCAGGTACTTGCCGGTGCGCCAGATGGCCCACAGCAGTGGCAGGCACATCACCAGCACCTGCGAGAAGTCGTTCGGGTCGCTCAGAAATCCCTGGCCCCGTACCCGCCAGAGGTACCAGCCTGAGTTGTCCAGGGCCGGGATTTCCGCTGCAGAAGAGGGCGGCGCACGGCTCGGATCGTCTTCTTCATGGCTGGGTGCCGTCTGGCGCAGCACCAGTTGCGTCGCGTACTGGCCCGTGTGGAACGCCTGGATGCCGAAGCCGGCGGCGATCAGCATCGACAGCACGACAGTGGCGCAGGTCTTCTTGAGCCGACCCAGCTCGGTCACGTTCAGCGCCACCAGCACGAACAGCATCGACGAGGTGGTGAAGTCGTTCATCGCCGCAAAGGCGCCGCCCATCCAGCCATTGAACGCCAGCGAAAGCCCCAGCGCGAACATGAAACCGAACAGCAATCTGAAATCG
>JBEEMX010000453.1:0-3237 GCA_041192465.1 Pseudomonadota bacterium
CCCGCGATGCGCATCCCGGCCACCAGCTCGCCGATGCGAGCCGCGAGCTGCACCCGCTCGTTGTCGCTCAGCGGCGAGCCCGTGAGTTCCACATCGAAGACCAGCGTGATGTCCAGGTGCGCCCGCCCCTCTTCGACGATGGCCGCCGTACTCCCATCTGACGACACTGGATTGCGTGTCAGGTGAAAGCTGCGCGTGTAGCCCCCGTGCGTCACCTGCGGCTCGAACCCGTGGCAGATCACACCAACGCCGTAAAAGGCCATGCCCACGTCCCGCCCCAGCCGACGCTCCAGCGCCGTCATCAACCCGGTGAACGCGGTGATGGCCGGAAAGCCCCAGGTCATCGGGCTGGAAATCGTGTTGGCGTTCTGCACCCGCAGCCGCGGCAGGATCAACAGCGCCTTGCTCGGCGGCGCTTCGGTTTCGGTTTCAGTCGTCATCGCGGTCTCCCCGTTCGTCGGCCTTGATCTCTTCATGCATCCGTTTGCGCCACTCCAGGAATTCCGGGTCACCCACCGGCAAAGGGTCTCGCAACCGGGCGTTGAGCCAGTTGGCAAACGCGGTGCTCATCTGCTCGGCGGTGTCGGTAGGCAGCGGCTGCCCAGCGGCAGCGCGTGTACTCGCCACACCCTCCGGGTCCAGCCAATGCCGCTCCGCCAGATTCAGGTGGCATTCCGACGCGCTGCTCCAGCCGGGCGCCAGCGTGCGCAGTTCGGCGGTGAATTGCAGCAGTTCGTCAATCAACGCCTCGACCCTCTCGGCGCGGTGTACCCGCGTCTCGACGTTGCGGGCGGGGTCGGTCTTGAGAAACGCCAGCAACCCTTTCAGGGTCTGGCGCACCTCGTCGCGCCGACCATAGCTGCGGAACAGCGTGTCGGTTCCGTACAGCGGCTTCAGATCGACCGACTTCCAGACGGGGGGCAGTGAGGCCAGCAGGCAGTTGTTCCCTCGCCGCTCGCTGTTGAGTTGGCTGATGTTTTGCGGCTTGGTGCCGCCGAGCTGCTGGACGGCGAGCTGTGGATACTCACGCACCGGCCGTTCGCTGAATTCGCCGTCGCGCCGGGCTTGCCGGGCGGCCTTGGCTTCATCGCTGAACCGATCGTCCTGGATCGACAGGTAGACCCGGTGTGCCAGCGAACTCGCGTACAGCGGCGCGAGCAGATGGAAGCCGGTGTCGTCGTCCGGGTTGTCACCGGTCGGCCAATAGAGCTGCTTGGCCATCGTGTGCGAGGCAACCCGGCCACGGGGATCGACCAGCCCGGCAAAGGCATCCAGCCAGCCGAGCGCCTGTGCTGCATCCTCACTGAGCGCCGTGGCCAGATCGGCATCACGCGCCAGTGCCAGATCAAGCAGGCTGCGCCCCTGGTGTGTCAGCTTCAGGAACTTGTAAACATCGAGCGCAGCCGCATTGCCGACCACATCGCCCGCGAAGTCAGCCCCGAGGCAGTGGCTGCCCACCACATCAAGCGCGGACAGTGACGCGGGCGGGCTGTACAGGTTGGTGCCCTTGGCCTCCGGGTGGATCGGCTTGAGGGAGTGCGTCACCGCCTGGATCTGGTTGACGCGCCGGGCAGCGTCGTCGAGCCAAGTGATGGGTCCATGCTGGTCACGCAGGGACTGCCTTGCCAATCGCTTGGCTTCGGCCGCGTTGTCACTGTCGTCCTCGCTGTCCTTGATTTTTTCGAGCTTGTCATCGAGCCGCTTCTTCAAAAAATCGGCAATGACAGCCCGCAGTTCAGCAACGCGCTGCGGATCGGATGTAGTCATTCAAACCCCTCCTTGTGAAAACTTGGTGAACCCCAGCACTGGGTGAAAGCGCCACCCGTTGTCGTTCTCCGGCACGCTGACAGTCCCGAAGCGCAGGGCGCATTTTTCCAGTGACATGTCCATCTCGGCGGCCAGCCCGGTCAACGCCGTCAGGTAGTCGGTCTCGCCCCAAGGCGCGACCCCGACACCTTGCACGGCGGCATCGGAAATGCGCTGATGCTGCGAACGCTCCACGACGAGGAGCGCCTTCTCGCCGCGCCGGCCTCCGCGAACCTCCTGCAGCCGCACCAGCTCGGTGTCGTCGCCGTCCTCGTTCGGATGCAGCAGAAGATCAACCCGCTGGGTGGTGTCTTTCCGGAAAGGCTGCTGCTGCGGCAGCAAGGCCGTGAGCAAGACATCCGCGGGTGACAGGCTCCACCAACTCGCCGCATTCAGCACGGGCGCAGCCGCCTTGGCCGAAGCGCGCTGGCGCTGACCCGACTTGACCGGCGCAGAGGTCGCGGTCGTCTGCGCCAGCATTTGCTGCCGCATCCGCTCGTGCTCCAGATCCACCAGCCGCCCACGCGGCTGCAACTGCCCGTCAGGCCGCGCCACGATGCGCGGCCGTGCGTCGATCACCTGCTGCGCCGACTCGGGCCACAGCGTGGGCAACAGGTGACTGTCGAGCCGAAACCCCGCCGACTCGAACCCCGGCTTGCAGAACGCCGGGTGTCCCGGCTGCCGGAAATGCCGCAGGTTGGTCTCGAACACCACGATGTTCGGCACCGTGCATTCCCCCACCCGGTGCCGCCGCACCCGCCCCGCCAACTGGATCAGCGAGCGCATCGATGACGGCTCCACCACCGCCCAGTCGTAGTCATGGTCCCGCCCCACCTCGGTCACAGGCGAGCCGAGCACGATGAAAAGCTGATCCGCTTCGTCATGGGCCTCCAGCCTCTGGCGAACATCGGGCAGGTCGAACACCGCATCGGGCACACGCCGGTTCAACGCCGCGTCCAGCCGACGTTCGATCGCCGATCGGATCAGCAACGGAAACTGCGAGTGGTAGACGCACAGATACATCCGCACCCCAGGCGGCGCCCCGAGCCGGTACAGCGCCAGCGCGACCTCCACCAGCGGTTCGATGTTGGCCATGCGGATCAGCCCGAAGCTCACGCGCCGACCCGTGCGCGCATCAACGCTGTGGTGGGTCCGGTGCAACGACAGCGCCGCATCGCGGACCAATTCCGCAAACCGCTGCGGCAACTCCTCGCGGCTCAAATCACCCAGCGCCAGCGGTCGCACCTCGCAGCGCCGCCGTACCAGCGCCTTGCCAAGCTGCACCGCTCGCCGCTCGACAAACGCCTGGTGCGCCTCGACAAACGCGCTCGACTCGGCGCAGTCGGCCTGCGCCTGGTGGAACTCGTCGATCCACGCGCAGCAGACCGACGGCGGCCGATCCACCGCGCCCGGCCGTTCGCCCCGGTTGCG
>JBEEMX010000454.1:0-3210 GCA_041192465.1 Pseudomonadota bacterium
GAATTTGCCATTCCCGTCCCGCTGCCGCCGAACCTGCCCGGTCTGGATGCCAGGGTGATGCGGGTGGAAAGCTTTCCGCCGGACGTGACCGTGCCATTGTCGCAAGGCGGCGCCTTCAAGCACTGGCGCGAAAAGCTGGAGGGGCTGGCGGTTGAGACCACCCATGACGGCTTTCCGGCCTTGGTGGCGGGCGGCAAGCTGCACTACCTGTGCGGCTGGCCCGACGCTGCGGCGGCGGACTGGAAGAGCGCCTTGCCGGCGGCGGTGGCGGCGTCGAGCATCGTGCCGTCGCGGGCCATGACGGCACCGCTGCTCAGGTCGTGCAGGCCGTTGCCGCTGCCCTTGTCGGTGTAGGCGACCGCGCAGCCGCGTTTCAGGCCCCACTCGCCCGCCGTGCCGATGGCGCCATAGACGCCGCGCGAGCCGGACGAGGTGGCGGTGACGATGCACGGCCGGCCGGGCTGAAAGCTGTCGGGGATCTGCACCATCAGCGTGACGTTCTGGCGGCCGGTGCCGTCGTCGGCATAGGCGATGTACTCGCGGCCGGCGATCTTGCCTTCGCCGAGCGTGTTGCCGCCGTTCAGGTCGATGTTCGGGCCGTAGAGGGTGCCCATGCCGCCTGCAGCGGTGTAGTCCACCAGCGCGCGGTAGTTGTTGTAGACCGCATTGCGGCGCAGTTCGGCCGCGGTCGGCGTCGCAGGAACCGCGTAGGCCGGTGCGGCACCCATCAGGCCGGTCTTGCCGAGTCCGGCGGTCAGCAGATCGTCGGTGGTGCCGTCGTAGACCCTCTCGGCAATGGCGCCCGAGAGTCCTGCGGGCAGGGTGTTGTAGCCGTCGCGGCTGGAGGCGCAACCACCGAGCAGTGCGGCAACCGCGAGGGCGAGGGTGGTTCGGGTCAGGGTCGGCTGGTGCATGGAGGTCTCCCGGGAATGCGTGCCGCCACACCTTGCCACGCCCGCGGGTCCACACCACGCCGAAACCCCCGGAATCAGAGAAAACCCTGATTCCGAAGTTGCCCCTGAGTCACTGAACCAGGGCAGTCAGCGATTCCAGCGCCGTGGTGTCCATCGCCTCGAAGCCACTGAAGCGCAGGTCTTCCAGGATGCGCTTGCCCGACGGGTCGTCGCGCATGCCGCAGAGCACGTCGCGCACCTCGTCACGCCGATCGGCCAGCTCCGGCCCGACGCAGAAGCAGTGCGAGGCCATCCGGCTTTCGGTGGCGGTGACGATTTCCAGCGATTCGCGGGTCGAGGCACTCAGGCCGTGCCATGTCTCGTTGAAGACGAAGCCAACATCGGCTTGGCTGCCGAGCACGGCCTGTGCTGCCTTCAGGTGGTTGCCGGCCATCTGGAAGGTGCAGTCGGCCAGCGGGATCTGCAGCTTGTTCAGCAGCGTCAGTCCGAGGAAATGCACGATGAGCTTGTCGGTGGCCGAGGACACCTTCAGGGGTCGGGTGGCTGGCAGTCCGACGCCACGGCGCGCCACGAGCATGGTTTCGTCGTACACGCCGGTGGGCCGTGCCACGGGGACGAAACCGCGCTCATGCACGTATTTCAGTGCGCTGAACGGATTGGCATAGACGAGGTGGTATCCCCCGGCGAGCACCCGTTCACGCTCCACGTTGAAGTTGTCGAAGGGATCGAACCGCATCGCCAGCCCGAGCTTGCGTTGCAAGTAGGTGTTGATGAGGAACCAGCCCGCCAGGTTCTTGGCGGTGTCGTGCGGGCAGACAGAGAGGCGGTACTTGGTGTGCATGGGGGTGTGCGACGCAGCAAGGCGATGGTCCCGATTGTCGGTATCACTGCGGATACTGAACGCCGGGAGTCCCATGGTTCTTGGGGGTTTCTTTGCCCGGAGGGAGGCTGTTGGAATCCGGCTCCGCGTCGCTTGGGGGTCTGAACCTGGCGCTCTCTGCACCTCAGCCCTCGGCGATGGGATCGTCAGATTCCAACAGCGCCACCGTCAGCGCGCCGCACGGGAGGCGTGCGCTGCACAGTCGTTGTCGTTGCTTGAGGAGCGCGTCCCGCTGCAACATGGAATGCATTGACGCACGGCGCCGCAGAAGGCAAGTAACCAGATCTGGCCCGTACCACGGGGTGGTGGCGTGTGTTCTGGGGAGTGAGGGCGCGCCTGCTGGGTTGAAAACGTGCAAATTGCCCATTTCTCATGGGTCGCCCACCTGTTTCGGGGATTCCGCTGCCAGTTTGTTTCAGGAGTTTTCGATGCGTGCAGTAACACTCCTGCACTGAATCGTCACACAGTGCCCGCCGCCAGCGGGGGTTTCACCCTGGCGCGACCACATCGACACGGGACCACCAGTTCAGCCAGAACGGCGCCCGCCGGTAGCCGATCACCTGCGGATGGGTCAGGTCGGTGATGAGCCGATGCACATGGAAGCGGTAGGGCGCGTAGGCCAGCAGCAGCCGGTTCGCCTCGCGGAAAGCCTCCAGCCGCTCGGGGCCATCGGGCAGCGCGGTGATGCGTTCGTAGACCTGGTCGAACGCCGGCAAGCGGAACCGGGCCATGTTGCCCTGACCCGCCGAGGGACCGTAGCCGCACTCCAGCGCCCCCTGCCCATCGGGTGAACCGGCGCTCGACCCGACGCGCCACAGCATGAACTTGCCGGCGCGGGTGGACTTGAGGTTCTCGCTCCACTGCCCGACCTTCAGCTCGACCTTCAGGCCCAGTGCGTCCATGTTCTTCTTGTAGATCTCGTCGAGCTGGCGGCTGGTCTGGTCCGCCTGCGTCAGGATCACCAGCGTCAGCTTCGAGCCGTCCGGCCGCTCGCGCCAGCCGTCGCCGTCGCGGTCCACGTAGCCCCAGGTGTCGAGCAGGGCGCGGGCGCGGGCCGGCTGGAATTCGCCGATTTCGGTGCGCAGAGCGGGGTCGTGGCCGTAGGTGCCGGGCTGGATACCGGCCTGCGCGGGCACGGCTTCCCCACGGCGACCCAGGCGGATCTCGCGCCGGATGTCCATGCCCAGGCTGATGGCGCGGCGCAGCGCGACCTGCTGCGGCGCCAGCCCACCGATCAGCGTGTCTTCCATGTTGAACACCGTCATCGTCACGTCCGCCCCGGCGATGCGGTACTTGCGGATGCCCTTCTTGGCCAGATGCGGCGCGAGTTCGCCCTTCACCAGCGCCTGCGGGATGTAGTCGGCTGGCACGCGCTCCAGCATGTCCTGCTCGCCATTGAGGAAGGCGAGCCAGCGG
>JBEEMX010000455.1:0-3207 GCA_041192465.1 Pseudomonadota bacterium
CGCACGCGCGCGGCGGTCTCATCCAAGCTCATGTCGCACCATTCGGAGAACTGAAATGTCAGAGAGTTCGGAGGGACGTCGAGGTCTTCGAGTCTACGAGTCGTCTTGTTGGTGTCCGCAAACATCTCTGAGCGGAACTTTTTCACCATTCTAAAAGCTTCTTTTTCGGAGCTGTACCTCCAATACCTGTAGATTCCCATTACCTCATAATAAGGATTTCCTTTTGATGCGCCGCCAGGGCCCTGTAGATTGTCTAGCCAATATCGCCGCCCGGTCCCCGGCTCTATGTTTTTGTAGTAGGTGTTTATGTATTCTTGTGTGTATGGTGTGAATTGTGTTTTGAAGTGGTAGTGCTGAGTTTTTGCATAAAGAAATATGCTGTCGTGCAGTCGTCCAAAATGGCTGGCACCTTGTTTCGAGTCACTGTGTGCGTGGCCTCTTTTCCAAATTATTTGGTTGATGAATTGATCTTTGCCAAAAATATCATCCATCACCAACTTGACGTAGTGCCCCACATGCCAGTCAAGGTGAACATAGATCGACCCGGTATCGGCCAGCAGCTCGCGCATCAGGACCAGCCGCGGCGTGATCATCGCCAGATACGACGCCGTGCCATCCGCCCAGGTGTCGGAGTAGGCGAACTGCTCGATCACGGTCGGCTTCTGCTCCAGCTCGACGCCGGGCAGCGTCACCTTGGTGCGGTAGTCGGCCTTCGAGTCGAACGGCGGGTCGATGTAGATCAGGTCCACCCGCCCGCGCAGTGACGGCGTGCGCTCGTCGCCGGCCAGCAGCGCGGCCATCGCCAGCAGGTTGTCGCCGTAGATCAGGCGGTTGACCCACGCATCCTGTTCGGACTGCGCCAGCCGGTCCTGTCGGGCGGCGCCCTGGATCCAGTCGGCGGCGCTGCTGTCCTTCGACGGCAAGACCCACTCGCGGGTCTGGAGGCTGACGCGGTGGCGGCTTTCGAGGCTCTCCAGGATTTTTTCGGCTTGGCGGCGCCCGTTGGCGACGATCTCGGGCAGTTGTTCGAGCAAAGACTTCGGCATGAGGTGCGCATCAAACGATGCTTGATAAGTTGATCAAATGATTCCGAATCAAATTATCAGGTGCGCCGAATGCATCGCTTGAGTAAATCTTTAACTTTCGGTTGATGGATGAGAAGCTCCAATTCAGCAACCGACTGCGCGAAGCGATGCTCGCGGCAGGCTATGAAGCGCGCGCAGCGGTGATCGAGAACGAGTTCAACCAGCGTTGGTGGGGGCGCTCGATCAGCATCCAGTCGGCCTGGGGCTGGCTCAATGCCAAGGCGATCCCCTCACAGGACAAGCTTCAAGTCCTCGCCGAATGGCTCAAGGTCGAGCCGCAGATCCTCCGCTTCGGCGAAGGCATCGCCAAGTCGGTCAAGCAGTACCGCGAACGCTGGGACGAGAAGCTCACTCACCAGGAGCGCGAGACGGTGGACGCCTTCCTGCAACTGCCCGCGCCGCAGCGCAAGGTGGTGCGCGAGGTGATCCTGACGTTTGCGAAGGTCTACAAGGACGACGAGGGCACGCCGTCTTCCTGACCGATGTGTGCCAACTGGCGTACCACACCCTAGAATCTGGCTCGCCCTCCAGGAGTCCGCCGCATGAACGCCAACCTCGAATCGACCCTCAGCCGCACCTTGGGTCAGGCGCTGGGCCTGCCGTCCGGCGCGAGCGAAATGGCCCTGGCTCGCGCGGACCGGGAGCAGCTCGGCACGGCGCTGATGCACAGCCTCACCGGCCAGAACCTGCTGTCGCCCGCCGATGTCTACCGCATCGTGCCGCGCCGCACCTGGATCCGTCGCAAGGCCGAGGCCCGCCTGAGCCGCGACGAGTTCGACGGGCTGTACCGGCTGGTGCGGGTGCAGACGCTGGCGGAACTGGTCTTCGGCGATGCGGCGCGCGCGCAGGCGTGGCTGCACAGCCCGAAAGAGCGCCTGGGAGGGGCCGCGCCGATGGACTTCGCCGCCGACACCCTCGGCTTCGAGGCGGTGCAGGCGTGGTTGCACGAAATCGACCAGGGCTACTTCGCCTGAGTCTGGCGTGATCCTCTGGCGCATCAGCAACTACGCCGACCTGTCGGGCACCGGCGGCGTGCTGCACCCCGGTCGCTGGCACCACCGGGGGCGTCCGATCGTCTACCTGGCGGAAAGCCCGGCGGCGGCGCTGCTGGAGGTGCTGGTGCATGTGCAGGTGTCGCATCCGGGCGAGTTGCCGGCGCACTACCAGTTGATGGAAATCGCCTTGCCGGACGGTGTGCGCAGCGAGGATGCGGCGTTGCCGGAGACACCGGATTGGCACGCCGATGCCGAGGCCACCCGCCACTGTGGCGACGAGTGGCTCGCGCAGGGACGCAGCTTGCTGCTGCGCGTGCCGTCGGCCGTGGTCGGGCGCAGCTTCAATCGGCTGTTCAATCCACTGCACCCGCAGGCGCAACAGGCGGTGGTGGTGTCGGTGGCGCAGTATCCGTTTGATGAGCGGCTTGCCCGGCTGCCGGAGTGAGGCTGCAGCCGTCTCCGGCGGCACACAATCGCGCGATGCATGACGCCTCCGCTCCGACTGCCAAAACGCCCGATCCGCGCCCTGTGCGCCCCCGCCACGAACGCCACCGCGAACGCCACCGCACCGACCGCATCGGCTGGCTGCGTGCCGCGGTGCTGGGCGCCAACGACGGCGTCATCTCGACCGCCAGCCTTGTGGTCGGCGTTGCGGCGGCCGGCACCGGCTCGGCCGATCTGCTGGTCACGGGCATCGCCGGGCTGGTGGCGGGCGCGATGTCGATGGCGGCGGGGGAGTACGTTTCGGTGCATTCGCAGGCCGACACCGAGCAGGCCGACCTGTCCCGCGAACGGCTGGAACTGGAGGCCGATCCAGTCGCCGAACAGCGCGAGCTGGCGGGGCTCTACGTCGCCCGCGGCCTGACGCCCGCGCTCGCCGCCGAGGTGGCCGGACAGCTGATGGCCCACGACGCGCTCGGCGCCCACGCCCGCGACGAACTGGGCTTGTCCACAGCGCTTGGTGCACGGCCGGTGCAGGCGGCGCTGGCGTCCGCGGCCAGCTTTGCGGTCGGCGCGGCGCTGCCGCTGGCTGTCACTGCGCTGGCGGCGGGACCGAACGTGATCGCCTGGGTGTCGGGCACGGCGCTGGTCCTGCTCGCCGTGCTGGGCGGTGTGGCGGCACAGGT
>JBEEMX010000456.1:0-3178 GCA_041192465.1 Pseudomonadota bacterium
TCTACGTCGCTCGCTCGCCGTGGCCGGCGACTCCGCGTATCTCTCTTGACCCGGGATGGCCCTCAGGCATCCGCGGTCATCGAGCCGTGACCAGCTATCCGCACGTAGACAGGCCCTTCGCTCCTAGTCGCATGTCTGTTCCACCTGTTACCGTCTTTTTGCCATGTCGAGACGCCTCTCCAAGTCCCGCTTCTGTTACGGCCTCCAGTGCCTGCGCCAGTTGTGCCAGGGCATCCTCGGGTTGGCGGTGGACGTAGAGCGGATGCAAGCCCAGCGCGTAGGCGTTTCCGGTGGCGTGGGCGAGTGTGCGCACGGCATTCAGGTGCGCACAGTCCACCGCGGGAATCACCAGCAGTGACACCCCCGCGGAATGGGCGCGTGCGCAGACGGCGGGGCGGTCTGCGTTGAACTCTGGTGCGTCGAGGTGGCAGTGCGAATCGATCCAGGTGGGCATGTGCAGCGCCGGGTTCAGCTCGCCGCGGCAGTGTGGATGAGGTGGTGCGAGAGCTTATCGCGTGCCTGGCGCATGGCGCCGCGCACTTGTTCCGTATCGAGCGCGAGCGCGTCATGGTAGCGGTCGAGCACCTGTGTCAGCGCGGCCGGCTGCTCGGGCTGTGGCAGCTCCGTCACCATCACGATCTCGTTGGCGCAACTGGCCACCAGCTTGATCCAGCCACTCGGTGTGGTCGGGCTCTGCACGCGCCGGTCGAGCGGGATCGGTCTGACCCGCTGTCGCAGCGATTCGCTCAGGCCCCACAGACGCAGGAAGGACTGCGTCAACCCGGGCAGGTCCACGCCCAGCACGGCCAGGGTCGCCGTTTCCTCGCTGATCGGCTGACCGCTGCCCACGTCACCGGCCACCTTGAGTCGGGCGATCTGTTGCATCTCCTCGGGGAAGTGGTAGAGGCCCAGCAGCAGGCCGAGGTGCTGGAACTGCGCGGCCAGCATGGCGGCTTCGGCATCCATGCCAGCCGGCGCCAGGTGTTCGGCCAGATGGCCTGCGAGCAGCGCGCGGTGCATGGCCGTTTCCAGCACACCCACGCCCATCGGCTTGAGCATGCCCGGCCAGGCTTTCATGCCGCTGGCGACGCGGCGCAGGCCAACTGTGCCCATGAGCTGCATGGCCCGGTTCACGGTGAGCACAGGCTCCTCGGCAGTCACGGCGGCGGTGTCTGCCGAGTTGGCGGCGCGCAGCAACCCGAGGCTGAGCCCGATGTCCTCCAGCAGCACGTCCACCACGGTGTCGAGCCGCTGCTGTTCCATGCCCGCGATCAGCGTGACCCGGTGGGACAACATCGGCCGTGCAGGCAGGTGGCCGCCGCGGCGGATGCGCTCGATCAGCACCGCATCGAAGCCGTTGTCGTCGAGCAGCTGGGTCTGGCGCCAACTGTCGAGCACCCGCTCGAAGCTGCGGGCATGCAGGAAGCGGCGCTGCGGGTGCAGATCGATGGCGCGGTTGATGATCAGACGCAGTGACACCGGCACGGGCTGCGGCAGGTCCAGCGGCAGGCGCAGGTCGATGGTGGTCATCTGGTCCACCAGCGTGGGCATGTCCGGCTCGCCGGCCGGTGGACGGCCCAGCAGCCAGTGCTGGATCAGCAGCCCGCAGGACGCGATCTCGCGCGCCAGCAGAAAACCGAGGCCATGCGCTGCCGGCATGGCCGTTCTCGGGGCTGGCGTACCACCGGGTGGTGACGCATGGCGGGCGTTGGCGAGCGCAAGACCCAGCCCGCAACCCCAGATCCGCAGGCGTCCGGCGGCATCGACCATGACCGTGTGCTGACCGAGATCCCCATGCACCATGGCCGCTTCGTGGACATAGGCCAGACCGTCGAGCAGGTCATGTCCGCGGCGCACGAGATCGTCCAGGCTGAGCACTGTGGCGGTCGGTGAGGCTGCGTCCAGATCAGCGGGTTCGGCGTCGCAGACGAGGTACGGAAAGCGGTCTACACAGCCGACCTGGCGCACGGGCACGATGCGGGGATGGACCAGTCGGGCAGCACGCTTGGCATCCTCGACGCAGCGCGCGCGCATGGTAGGGACATGGACCGGCTGGGTCGATGCAAGCAGGCGCACAGGCGCCCCGGTCCGGTTGTCGATGGCCAGCCAGGCGATGGTCAGCGAGCTGCGCCCCAGCAGGCGCAGCAGCCCGAAGTCACCAAAGGTTCGCAGCACAGGTGCAGGTGCGGGTGCAGGTGCCGTCGTTACAGCATCGGTCATGGTGTGGGGGAATGAGGCCAGAAACACACCGATTGGAACCGGCGACGGGCAGCCGTCAACGGTGAAACTGACCACGGTTTCAAAGGCGTATCCGATGAAACCCTAGGGCAGCGATAGCCATTTACTCGGGGCAGTCCGCGCGAGATCTGCTGCGTTCATGCCAAAATCGTTCTCATCCAGTCACCTGATGCAATCCATTCAGCCATTTCCCTCCTCCTCCCGACGGAACCAACATGAGCAGCCCCCTCATCCAACACATCACCGACGCCACGTTCGAATCCGAAGTCCTCAAATCCGAAACGCCGGTCGTGGTCGATTTCTGGGCCGAATGGTGCGGCCCCTGCAAGCAGATGGCCCCTGGGCTGGACCGGGTCGCTGAAGAGCTGGGCAGCAAGATCAAGATCGTCAAGCTCGACGTAGACAGCAACCAGGCCACCTCGGGCAAGTTCGGCATCCGAGGCATCCCGACACTGATGGTCTTCAAGGGCGGTCAGCCCGTCGCCACGAAGGTAGGCGCCCTGGCGTTTCCCCAGTTGAAGAGCTTCGTCGAATCTCATCTATAATTCGTTCCAGAGGTGCTGACCGACTGTGTCGGCACCGCTTGCGAATGCCACTGCGCGCCAGTTGTCGAAGAGCCCGTTCATCCCGGCTCTGAAGCGCGCGCAGCGTCGGCCCCCCTACTCCCCGCATAGATCTTGCCGGACTCCGCCGTCTGATTGCCCTCCCGGCATTCACCGGATGGTCACTCCGAGCAGCGATGGAGCCAGGTTCCGACCACCCCCGGTCTGTCCGGCTGGCACCGATCAGACCTGCTTTCAGGGTCCGCCCCTATGCATCTTTCCGAACTCAAGGCCCAACACATCTCGGCGCTCATCCAGATGGCCGAGGCGCTGGAGATCGAGTCCGCCAGTCGCCTGCGCAAGCAGGAACTGATGTTCGCGATCATGAAAAAGCGCGC
>JBEEMX010000457.1:0-3165 GCA_041192465.1 Pseudomonadota bacterium
ACGTCAGCCTGCAGGCTTCATCGTCACCACGCTGCTGATTGCGCTGCTGGTGCCCGCATCCCATGCCGCGCCGCCGCCCGACACCGAACTGATGCAGGATCTGCTGCGCTGGGCCGGCAAGCTCACCGGGCTGGATCCGCCAGCCGCACTGCCCACCCTGACCGCACTGCCCGACACCGAACTCGCACGCCGCGTCTGCCCGGATGAGCCGCGCCATTGCCGCACGCTGATCGCCGTCTACGACACCGAGCGCACGGAGATCCTCTACCGCAACACGCTGGACCTGCGCGACGAGACCGACCAGTCCTACCTCGTCCACGAGCTGGTCCACTACCTGCAGCACCGCCGCGACGGCGATGCGCTGTTCGCCGACTGCCCGCGCGTGATGCAGGCCGAGTCCGAGGCCTACGCGGCGCAGAACCGTTATCTGGCGCACTTCAAGCAGTGGCGCCGCGTTGGCGAGATCCTGCGCTTCACGCACTGCCCGACCACCACCGCTGCGCCGCTGGTCACGCCGGGTGAGCCGGCAGCGCTGACCTCGCGCTCGCCGCAGGGGAGATGAGTCAAGCAGGCCCCCTATACTGCGGCGATGTTCCGCCCGTCCCGTCCCTCCCTGCACTGGCTGCTCTGGCTGGTGATCGCGCTGCTGCCGCTGCGCGGGTGGGCGATGACGCAGATGGCGGTGGCGCCGGTCTCAGTGGCCCAAGCGGCTGAAGCGGATGCACTGCCGCCCTGCCACACCGGGCTGCCCGACCCCAAGGCCACGCCCGCCCACGCTGGCTGCTCGCTGTGCGAGGTCTGCCACGCCAGCCTCGGCCTGCCGACGGTGACCGAGCTGCACCTGCCCACCCTGCCCCACGCGGCACCCGCCGTCACACCGATCACCGGTGTGCGCGACGGCCCGCCCAGCGAACTCTTCCGACCTCCCCGCCGCTCGGCCTGATCCGAATCGTGGTGCGCGACCTGCCTGGCGGGTCGTGTGCCGTGCTGTGTCGATCTGTCCGATGAGGTCCATCCATGTTGCGTTGTTTCCCTGCCGCCGCGCTCGCGCTGGTGGCGATGTCGGTCGTTGCCGATCCAGCCGACCCCGCCGATCCACGGGCCGCCGTGCGCCCGCTGGTCCACCGGTCCACCCTGGCAGGCCGTGCCGCGCCGGACCACCCTGAACTCGCCGACTGGCGCGCCGTCAACGAACGGGTGCGGGCGGTCGGCGGCTGGAAGGCTTACCTCAAGCAGGCCCAGGCGCCCGATCCGGCGCCAGCCGCCAGCCCGGAGGCCACGCGATGAAGCCGCCCCGTTCCCTGGCCTGGAGCGCGCTGGCCGCGGCAGCCGTGCTCGCTGGCTGTGCCACGACCTCGCCCGACGCGGCGATCGAACCCGTGCAGCAGCAGCTTCGCCAGCACACCGGCACCACCCTGACCCGCTGGCCCGACGCGCAGGCCCCGTCCGCCGACGTCCGACAGCGCACCAGCACCCTGCTCGCCACGCCGCTGGCGATGGATGGCGCGGTCGAGGTCGCGCTGCTGAACCACCGGGGTCTGCAGGCCGCGCTCGCCGACCTCGGCGTGACGCAGGCCGAGCTGGCCCAGGTCACCCGCCTGCCCAACCCCGGTTTCACCTTCAGCCGCACCACCAGCGGCACCGAGGTGGAATGGGAACGTGGCCTGCACCTCAACCTCGGCCGCCTGCTGCTGATGCCGCTGACGCGCACGCTGGAGAACCACCGCCTCGCCCAGCAGCAAGCACAGACCACACAGCGCGTGGTCACGCAGATCGCCACCGTGCGGCGGGCGTGGGTCGAAGCGGTCGCGGCCGAGGAGAGCCTGCGCTACCTGCAGCAGGTCCACGACGCCGCTGCGGCCGGTGCGGAACTGGCGCGGCGCATGGCGCAGGCCGGCAACTTCAACAAGCTGTCGCTGGCCCGCGAGCAGTCGTTCGGGGCGGACGCTGTGCTCAATGTCGCCCGCGGCGAACGCACCCGCGACGCCAGCCGCGAGCGGTTGAACCGTGCCCTCGGGCTGTGGGGCGATCAACTCGACTACACGCTGCCCGGGCGCCTGCCGGACCTGCCCGCCGCGCCGGTCGAGCAGCCCGACATCGAGCAACGTGCCCTCGCACAGCGGCTGGACGTGCAAGCCGCCAAGACCGCCACCGAGCAAACCGCCCGTGCCCTCGGCCTGACACGCACGACACGCTTCCTCAACGTGCTGGAAATCGGCGCGACCCGCTCGGTCACGAACGACGGCCACCGCAGCCGCGCCTGGGAGGTCGGGCTGGAGCTGCCGCTGTTCGACTGGGGGGACGCGAAGGTCGCCCGTGCCGAGGCCACCTACACCGCCAGCCTGCACCGCACCGCCGAGATCGCCATCGACGCCCGCTCCGAAGTCCGCGAGGCGTACCGCCACTGGCGCCACACCTGGGACATCGCCCGCCATGTGCAGACCGCCATCGTGCCGCTGCGCCAGCGCATCCGCGATGAAAACGTGCTGCGCTACAACGGCATGCTGATCGGCGTGTTCGAGCTGCTCGCCGACGCCCGCGCCCAGATCGCCAGCGTCAACAGTGCGATCGACGCCCGCCGCGAGTTCTGGCTCGCCGACGCGGATCTGCAGATGGCGATGCTCGGCCGGCCGACGCTGTCTGCGGGTGCGGCGCCCTCCTCGTCCGCTGGCGCTGATGCCGGCGGTGGACATTGAACACGCGGCGCACACCGAACAGAATTCAGGAACCCGACATGCTTTCCCGACGCACTTTCTTCTCTGCGGGCGCCGCCGTGGCCGCCGCTTCCGTGAGCCGCGTGGCGATGGCCGCGCTGCCCGAACCCGTGATCCAGACCAGCGCGCAGACCGCCCCGCCGCTGATGCCCCCCGACGGCCGCCCTTACCGCCCGGTCGTGACGCTGCATGGCTGGACGCTGCCCTGGCGCCTGAACAACGGCGTCAAGGAGTTCCACCTCGTCGCCGAGCCGGTCGTGCGCGAGATGACCCCCGGCTTCAACGCCCACCTGTGGGGCTACAACGGCCAGTCGCCGGGGCCGACCATCGAAGTGGTCGAGGGCGACCGCGTGCGCATCTTCGTCACCAACAAGCTGCCCGAGCACCACGCCGTCCACTGGCACGCCCAGCGCCTGCCCAACGGCATGGACGGCGTGAGCGGCCTGACGCA
>JBEEMX010000458.1:0-3155 GCA_041192465.1 Pseudomonadota bacterium
CGTCGAGCAGTACGCGACGAACGTTGTGACTGTGCCGGGCAGCAACGACCGGGTGGAGTTCGCGATCCGGTTGCCGGGGCGCGGTGCGGCCGGACACGAGGTACCGGTCTGGCTGCCGATCGATGCCAAGTTTCCGCGCGAGGACTACGAGCGCCTGCTGGATGCGCAGGACCGCGCCGACAAACCCGCCGCCGAGCTGGCCGCCCGCGCGCTGGAGTTGCGGGTGCGCGATGAGGCGCGCACGATTGCCGCGAAATACCTCGCGCCGCCGCACACCACCGATTTTGCTGTGCTCTTTCTGCCGACCGAGGGGCTCTACGCCGAATTGCTGCGCCGCCCCGGGCTGAACGAGCGCCTGCAGCGCGAGCACCGCGTCACGCTGGCCGGGCCGACCACGCTGCTGGCGATGCTCAACAGCCTGCAGATGGGGTTCCGCACGCTGGCGCTGGAGCAGCGTAGTGCTGAGGTCTGGAAAATTCTGGGGGCCGTGAAAATCGAATTTTCGCGTTTCGGTGAAGTACTGGAAAAGACACGCAAGAAACTGCACGAGGCCAGCCAGACCATCGAGTCCGCCGAGATTCGCACGCGGGCGATGGCGCGCCAGTTGCGCGCGGTCGAGTCCACCAATCCTGTCCTGCCGCCTGATCCACCCCCTGATTGAAGGGGGTGACCTCCGAGTGCGGGGTACTGCACCCTGTTCGAGTCCGATCAAAGTAATTACGCTCTGGACCGATTGCAAATTGGCATTCGATGCGAGATGCGATTTCCATGCGACGGAGTAGTTGGTCCTGAAGACTCCATTGCTTGACAAGGCGGCTCCCCGGAGCCGCCTTTTTTTTCATCGCTGTCGGTGCTGGCTAGCGCGCAGGGTCCAGCGCGTCGCGCAGCGCGGCCTCGACCGGAAAAGGCGCTCCGGTGATCCACGCCGCCAGCATCTGCGCGCCGAGTGCCGCACTTGTGATGCCGCGCGAACCGAGACCGGTGAAGACAAACAGGCCGTGGTCCGCGCCCTGGCATCTGGGCAAGTGACGCAGGGCATCCAACCGCATCCGACCGCCCCGGCGCGCAGCGTCGCAGGCGCTGCGGTCCAGTGGCGGGCCGATCAGCGGCAGCCGGTTCGGTGTGGTCGCACGCCAGCCGACACGGCCGGTGGCGGCAGCCAGCCCATCGCCGTGGGCCAGATCCACCGGACAGAGGCCGAGCTGCGCTGCGCGTTCGAGGTTGCGCAGGTGATCGGACAGGCGCACGGCGGTGTCCAGGTCATCGGGCTGGCTGGTCGCACCGATCAGTACCCGGCCGTCCAGCAGCGTCAGCCCGTAGCCCTGGCCGGACAGTGCTTGCCGCGGCGGGTGCAGCTCCGGCGTGTCGGCGGCCAGCAGCGTGGTCTGTCCGCGCACGGGCTGCATCGCTGTGGCCGCGGCGTGGGGGGTCAGCAGGTGGTCCACGGCGTTGGCGTTCGCCAGCACGACCACCGGCGCTTCGGCCAACACCCGACCACCACCATCGAGCACCTGCCAGCGCCCTGCGGGACTGCGGCGCAGTGCATCGACGGCGATCTGCCCCTGAAACCGCGCCAGCCCGGCCGACACCGCCTGCGCCAGCAACCAGCGCGACCAGTCGCCCGGCGACAGCCAGCCCGCCTGCGCGTAGAACCAGCCACCGGATTCCACGGGCAGACCGGTGCGCCAGCGCGCTTCGTCGGCTGAGATCCAGCGCACATAGTTGTCGGGCAGCCCGACCCGCGCCAGTTGCGCAGCGGCTTGTGCTGCGTCGATGCGGTGTTCCAGCCGCACGAACCCACGCAGATCGCCGGCGACCGCGCCCGATGCGATGGCTGGCCGCGCCAGCCGCGCCGTCAGCAGCGACGCGGCGCGGAACCAGCGCGCGTGCAGACCATCCGGCGCGTTGAAGGTGCCGTGCATCAGACCACCGGGGTTGCCGGACGTTTCTTGCGCAGGCGCAGCCTGCCGGTCCAGCACGGTCGTCGCCCAACCCTGTCGCGCGAGCGCCCAGGCGGCTGCGCATCCCGCCAGCCCGCCTCCGATGACCAGCGCCTCGCGCGGCCCCTGGTGCTGCGGGCGAAATGCGGCCGGTTGCGGCAAGGTGAAGCGCGGGGCAAAACGGGCCTGTGTGCAACGTGTCTCCGCCGCATCCACCACGAACCCGTTGCGGACAAGGCCCTCTCGCACCACGGCCTCGGTCCGGGGCGTCACCAGGGTTGCGCCGGGTGCGGCCAGCCGGTTCAGCCGCCGGAGCAGGTCAGGGGTCAGCACGACGTGCTTGTCGAGCACGAAGGTGTCCACCTGCGCCTGCAGCCCGCGCAGCGCCGGCTCCGGATCGTTGGTGTTGCCGGGCAGCCGCATCCATTGCACCCGTCCAGCGTCGAAATCGGCACTGTCCGGGCCATCCAGCGCGAGGACCATCCAGCGCCCGACGCGCTGTGGATCGGCGCGCCAGGCGGCCAGCAAGGCAGCGAACCGGTCGATTGCCCCGGTGCCGATGTCCAGCACGACCCAGCGTTCGCGGCCCAGCCACCGGTCGGGCAATCCGCTGGTGGCGAGGAAGTCGGGGCAAGGGGAGGGGGCAGACACGCACGGAGTCACTGTTCAGGCCGGGCATTGTGCGCGACCGCACGGCGCGGCTTCGGGGTCAATGCCGAGAGGCGCCACTGAATCTCTGTGGTTGAATGCCCTTTCGCTCAGAAATCCATTTTCAAACAGCATTTCCCCCCTTCACGGAGCTGTCCCATGCCCGGTTTGCTGCCCAACGTCGATCCCGACGGCCTGCTCGAATACTCGGTTGTCTACACCGACCGCGCCCTCAACCACATGTCGCAGCGTTTCCAAGGTGTCATGCGCGGCATCTCCAGCGTGCTCAAGGAAGCCTACAACGCCCGCTCAGCGGTGGTTGTGCCCGGCAGCGGCTCCTTCGGCATGGAGGCGGTGGCCCGCCAGTTCGCCACTGGCCAGCGTGTGCTGGTGGTCCGCAACGGCTGGTTCAGCTTCCGCTGGTCACAGATCTTCGACATGGGGGGCATTCCGTCCGAGACCCGCGTGCTCAAGGCGCGCCAGGTTGCCCGTGGATCACAGGCGCCATTCGCCCCCGCGCCGATCGAGGAAGTCGTCGCCACGATCGCCGAGTTCCGCCCCGGCGTC
>JBEEMX010000459.1:0-3153 GCA_041192465.1 Pseudomonadota bacterium
CGCACGGGCGTGTACGACGTGGCCGTGACCAACCAGCGCGGCGAGCGGATCGCGGTGTTCCGCGGCCGTTCGTATCGCATGAAGGGCCGGCCGACCGTGCCGCCCACTGTCTGAGGAGACACCCATGCCCGTGCGCCAACCCGCTCCCGGTGAGCTGGAATCGATCGAAACCGCCAGCCGCGACGAGGTGACGGCGCTGCAGCTCGACCGCCTGCGCTGGACGCTGCAGCACGCCTACGACAACGTGCCGCACTACCGCGCCGCGTTCGACGCAAAAGGTGTGCATCCGAGCGACCTGAAGACGCTGGCCGACCTCGCCAAGTTTCCCTTCACCACCAAGAAGGATCTGCGCGACAACTACCCGTTCGGCCTCTTCGCGGTGCCGCGGACACAGGTGGCGCGCATCCATGCGTCATCGGGCACGACCGGCAAGCCCACCGTCGTCGGCTACACGAAGGGCGACATCGACCGCTGGGCGGACTTGGTGGCGCGCTCGATCCGCGCCGCGGGTGGCCGGGCGGGCGACATCGTCCACGTCGCCTACGGCTACGGCCTGTTCACCGGCGGCCTCGGCGCGCACTACGGCGCCGAGCGGCTCGGCTGCACCGTGGTCCCCATGTCCGGCGGCCAGACCGAGAAGCAGGTCCAGCTCATCACCGATTTCCGCCCCGACATCATCATGGTCACGCCGAGCTACATGCAGGTGATCGTCGAGGAGTTCGTGCGCCAGGGGCTGGACCCGCGGGCGATGTCGGTCAAGGTCGGCATCTTCGGCGCGGAGCCGTGGACCGAAGCCATGCGCCGCGAGATCGAGGGCAAGGCCGGCATCGACGCGGTGGACATCTACGGGCTGTCCGAGGTGATGGGGCCGGGCGTGGCGAGCGAGTGCATCGAGTCCAAGGACGGGCCGGTGATCTGGGAGGACCATTTCTTTCCCGAGATCATCGACCCGGAGACGGGCGAGGTGCTGCCCGACGGCTCGGAGGGCGAACTCGTTTTCACGACACTGACCAAGGAAGCCCTGCCGGTCATCCGCTACCGCACCCGCGACCTGACCCGCCTGCTGCCGCCCACGTCGCGTTCGTTCCGCCGCATCGGCAAGATCGTCGGCCGCAGCGACGACATGCTGATCATCCGCGGCGTCAACGTCTTCCCGACGCAGATCGAGGAAATCGTGCTGGCGCATCCGCAGCTCTCGGGGCAGTACCAGATCCTCGTCAGCCGCGAGGGGGCGCTGGACACGGTGGGCGTGCGCTGCGAGCTGCAGCCCGGCGTGGTGCTGTCTGCTGCCGAACACCAGGCGGTGACCGACTGGGTGGGCCACAGGATCAAGACGCTGGTGGGAATCTCGACGCGGGTCGAGGTGCTGCCCACCGATTCGATCGAGCGCACGCTGGTTGGCAAGGCCCGCCGCGTCATCGACCAGCGCAAACGCTGAACGGCGCTGACCGCGCTGAAAGGATTTCCCATGTACACCCAAGCAATGGACACGATGGCCCGCGAGGCCGGCACGGCGCTGAAGGCGGTGCGTTCGGTCGAGGAGCAGCAGCTCGAAGCGCGTTTCGACGCCCGCATCGACGACGGCGCCTTCATCGAGGCCAAGGACTGGATGCCCGAGCACTACCGCAAGACGCTCGTGCGCCAGATCAGCCAGCACGCGCACAGCGAGATTGTCGGCATGCTCCCCGAAGGCAACTGGATCACCCGGGCACCGACGCTGAAGCGCAAGGCGATCCTGATGGCCAAGGTGCAGGACGAGGGCGGCCACGGCCTCTACCTCTACGCCGCCGCCGAGACGCTGGGCACGAGCCGCGACCAGTTGTTCGACGCGCTGCACTCGGGTCGGGCCAAGTACAGCTCGATCTTCAACTACCCGACGCTGACCTGGGCGGACATCGGCGTGGTCGGCTGGCTGGTGGACGGCGCGGCGATCATGAACCAGGTGCCGATCTGTCGCTGCAGCTACGCGCCGTATGCGCGGGCGATGGTGCGGATCTGCCGCGAGGAGAGTTTTCACCAGCGCCAAGGCTACGACAGCCTGCTGACGATGATGCAGCAGGGCACCGACGCGCAGAAGGCGATGGTGCAGGACGCGGTGAACCGCTGGTGGTGGCCGTCGATCATGATGTTCGGGCCGCCGGATGACCAGTCGCCTAACTCCGCGCAGTCGATGCGCTGGGGCATCAAGCGCATCTCCAACGACGACCTGCGCCAGAAGTTCATCGACGCGACCGTGCCGCAGGCCGAGTTGCTGGGCGTGACGCTGCCGGACCCGGACCTGAAGTGGAACGCCGAGCGTGGCTGCCACGACTTCGGGGCGATCGACTGGAGCGAGTTCTGGCGCGTGATCGCCGGGGACGGGCCGTGCAACCGGGAACGTCTGGGCATGCGCGTCAAGGCGTGGGAAGACGGCGCCTGGGTCCGCGAGGCCGCACTCGCCCATGCCCGCAAGCAAACCGAACCGATGAAGGCATCCGCATGAGCACCCCGAACAGCCAGCAAGGCAGCACCCAGAACGAATGGCCCCTGTGGGAAGTCTTCGTCCGCAGCAAGGCGGGCCTCGACCACAAGCACTGCGGCAGCCTGCACGCGCCCGACGCCAAGCTGGCGATCCAGCTTGCCCGCGAGGTCTATACCCGCCGCCAGGAAGGCTGCAGCGTCTGGGTCGTGCCCTCGGACCAGATCACCGCCAGCGATCCGGGCGACAAGGACATGTACTTCGACCCGATGGAGGACAAGGTGTACCGCCACCCGACCTTCTACGTGCTGCCCGAGTCGGTTGACCACATGTGAGCGGGGCGTCCACGAGATGAGCACACCTTCCATCCAGCCCAGCCGAGACCCGTCGGCGCAGTACCTGCTGCGCCTCGGCGACACCTGCCTGATCCTGGCGCAGCGCCTGGGCGAGTGGTCCGGCCATGCGCCGATCCTCGAAGAGGACATCGCGCTGACCAACATGGCGCTCGACCTGATCGGTCAGGCGCGGGCGCTGCTGACCCGCGCCGGGCAGGTAGGCGCCGCAGTCGGTGCGCCGCTGTTTGACGAGGACCAGCTTGCGTTCCTGCGCGACGAGCGGGATTACCTGAATCCGACGCTGGTCGAGCTGCCCCGCGGTGACTTCGCCTTCACGGTGCTGCGCAACGCGATGGTGGC
>JBEEMX010000460.1:0-3142 GCA_041192465.1 Pseudomonadota bacterium
CCGGCGGACTCGACACGCCCGACATCCTGCTGCTGCAGACCGAGGAGCTGGCGGTGATCGACAGCCTGTCGGGCCGGCTCTACCTGATCGTCTACGCCGACCCGCAGCAGCCCGACGCCTATGCCCGCGCACAAGCCCGGCTGGCGGCGCTGAACGAGCGGCTGCGCCAGCCGGTCGTCGCCCCGGTGGTGGCGCGCACGCCGCCGCAGCCGGTCGAGCGGCCCTTCGCCCAGGCCGACTACCTCGCCGCCGTCCACCGCAGCAAGGAATACATCGCGGCGGGCGACCTGATGCAGGTGCAGATCGGCCAGCGCCTGAGCAAACGCTACACCGCATCGCCGCTGTCGCTCTACCGCTCCTTGCGCACGCTCAACCCGTCGCCGTACATGTACTTCTACGACATGGGCGATTTCCAGATCGTCGGCGCTTCGCCCGAAATCCTCGTTCGCCACGAGCACACCGCCGAGGGCGACAAGGTGACGATCCGCCCGCTGGCGGGCACGCGGCCACGCGGCACCAGCCCCGAGCACGACAAGGTCACCGAGGCCGAGCTGCTCGCCGACCCGAAGGAGCGCGCCGAGCACCTGATGCTGATCGACCTGGCCCGCAACGACATCGGCCGCATCGCCAAAACAGGCAGCGTCAAGGTCACCGAAGCCTTCGTCGTCGAGCGGTACTCGCACGTCATGCACATCGTCAGCAACGTCGAGGGGCTGCTGAAGGACGGCACGAGCAACATGGACGTGCTGCGCGCCACCTTCCCGGCCGGCACGCTGACCGGGGCACCCAAGATCCGGGCGATGGAGCTGATCGACGAGCTGGAGCCGGTCAAGCGCGGGATCTACGGCGGCGCCTGCGGCTACCTCAGCTTCGCGGGCGACATGGACGTGGCGATCGCCATCCGCACGGGCATCGTGCAGAACGGCACCCTGTACGTGCAGGCCGCGGCCGGCGTGGTGGCCGATTCGGTGGCCGAGATGGAGTGGAGAGAGACCGAGCACAAGGCGCGGGCGCTGATCCGCGCCGCCGAGCTGGTCGAAGAAGGCTTCTGAAGCGAAGAAGGAGAACCCCCATGCTGCTGATGATCGACAACTACGACTCCTTCACCTTCAACCTCGTGCAGTACTTCGCCGAGCTGGGCGAGGACGTGCGGGTGCACCGCAACGACGAGATTTCCATCGCCGAGATCGAGGCGCTGAAACCCGACCGGCTGGTGCTGTCGCCGGGGCCGTGCTCGCCTGCGGAGGCCGGCATCTGCATCGAGTCGATCCGCCATTTCGCCGGCCGGCTGCCCATCCTCGGCGTGTGCCTGGGCCACCAGAGCATCGGCGCGGCGTTCGGCGGGAACATCGTGCGGGCGCAGGTGCAGATGCACGGCAAGTCCGACACGATCACGACCGACCAGCACGGCGTCTTCGCCGGCCTGCCCGAGCAGTTCAGCGTCGTGCGCTACCACTCGCTGGCGATCGAGCGTGCCACGCTGCCGCCCGAACTGGTCGTCACCGCCACCAGCGCGGACGGCGAGATCATGGGCGTGCGCCACCGCGAACTGGCCATCGAAGGCGTCCAGTTCCACCCCGAATCCATCCTCAGCGAGCACGGCCACGCGATGCTCAAGAATTTCCTGGAGTCCGCCCGATGAGTGCCGTCCGTTCCCTGATCACCGACGCCGAAGCCCTCGGCCGCGTCATCGACCACCGCGAGATCTTCCACGACGAGATGCTGACGCTGATGCGCCGCATCATGGGGGGGGAGATGTCGCCGGTGATGATGTCGGCGCTGCTGGTCGGCCTGCGCGTCAAGAAGGAGACGATCGGCGAGATCACCGCCGCCGCGCAGGTCATGCGCGAGTTCGCCGTCAAGGTTCACGTTGCCGACCGCACGCACCTGGTGGACATCGTGGGCACGGGCGGCGACGGTTCGCACACGTTCAACATCTCGACCTGCTCGATGTTCGTCGCGGCGGCGGCGGGGGCGCGGGTGAGCAAGCACGGCAACCGCGGCGTCTCCAGCAAGTCCGGCAGCGCCGACGTGCTCGAAGCCTTGGGCGTGCCGATGACGCTGTCGCCGCAGGCGGTGGCGCAGTGCATCGCCGACACCGGCATCGGCTTCATGTTCGCGCCGAACCACCACCCGGCGATGAAGAACGTCGGCCCGGTGCGGCGCGAGCTGGGAGTGCGGACCATCTTCAACATCCTCGGCCCGCTGACCAACCCGGCCGAGGCGCCGAACATCCTGATGGGCGTGTTCCACCCCGATCTGGTCGGCATCCAGGTGCGTGCGCTGCAGCGACTGGGCGCCGAGCACGCGCTGGTCGTCTATGGCCGTGATGGCATGGACGAGGTTTCGCTGGGCGCGGCCACGCTGGTGGGTGAACTGCGCGACGGCGAGATCCGCGAGTACGAGATCCACCCCGAGGACTTCGGCCTGACGATGGCCAGCAACCGTTCGCTGAAGGTGGAGACGCCCGAGCAGTCGCGCGCGCTGCTGCAGGCGGTGCTGGACAACGAACCCGGTCCGGCGCGCGACATCGTCATGCTCAATGCCGGTGTGGCGCTGTACGCCGCCAATGTCGCCCCGACCATGGCCGAGGGCATCGAGCGCGCCCGCGAGGTGCTGGCCAATGGCCAGGCCGCCGAGCGCCTGAAGCAGTTCGTCACCCGCACGCAGGAACTGGCCGCAGCATGAGCCGAACCCTTCCCCCCGGTGTCCCCGACATCCTCGCCCGCATCGTTGTCACCAAGCACGAGGAGGTGGCCGCGGCCCGTGCGCGGCGTTCGCTCGCCTCGCTGCGCGAAGAAGCGGAAAGCCGCACTGACGTGCGCGATTTCGAGGCCGCGCTGCGCACGAAGATCGCCGCGGCGCAGCCCGCCGTGATCGCCGAGATCAAGAAGGCCAGCCCGAGCAAAGGCGTGATCCGCCCGGACTTCCGTCCGGCCGAGATCGCGCAGAGCTATGAGCGCCACGGCGCCGCGTGCCTGAGCGTGCTGACCGACGTGCAGTACTTCCAGGGCGCGGTCGAGTATCTGGAGCAGGCGCGGGCGGCCTGCGCTCTACCGGTGTTGCGCAAGGATTTCATGGTGGACGAGTACCAGGTCCACGAGGCGCGGGCGATGGGCGCGGACTGCATCCTGCTGATCGC
>JBEEMX010000461.1:0-4767 GCA_041192465.1 Pseudomonadota bacterium
CAGGCCGTGGTCCTGCGCATCAACTCGCCGGGCGGCAGCCCGGTGCAGGCCGGCATCGTCTACGACGAGCTGCGCCGCCTCAAGGAAAAACACCACAAGAAGCTCTACGCGGTGGTCGAGGAAAGCGCGGCCTCGGGCGCCTATTACATCGCCGTCGCTGCCGACGAGATCTACGTGGACAAGGCGTCCGTCGTCGGTTCGATCGGCGTGCTGATGGACGGCTTCGGCTTCGAGGAAGTGATGAAGAAGGTGGGCGTTGAGCGCCGGCTGCTCACCGCAGGCAGCAACAAGGGCATGCTCGACCCCTTCTCGCCGCTCAACGAGAAGCAGCGTGGCTACGCCCAGGCCATGCTCGACCAGATCCACCGCCAGTTCATCGACACGGTCAAGGAAGGCCGCGGCGACCGGCTCAAGGAAACGCCGGACACCTTCTCCGGCCTGTTCTGGAGCGGTGAAGAAGCCGTGAAGCTCGGCTTGGCCGATGGCATCGGCAGCCTCGATTACGTGGCCCGCGAAGTGATCAAGGCCGAAGAGATCATCGACTACACCACCAAGGAAAACGTCGCCGAGCGGCTGGCCAAGCGCTTTGGCGCTGCGCTGGGCGAGGGCGCGGTGCGCGCAGTGCGCAGCCTGCCGGCGATGCGCTGAACTCAGGCGACCAGCAGCCCCCGCCGCTCGATGAACGTGACCACCTCGGCCAGCCCGTCCCGGGTCTTGAGGTTGGTCATGACAAAGGCCCGGTTCGGCCGCATGCGTACCGTGTCGGCGCGCATGACCTCCAGATCCGCCCCGACATGGGGCGCCAGGTCGGTCTTGTTGATCACGAACAGGTCGCTCTTGGTGATGCCGGGGCCACCCTTGCGCGGGATCTTCTCGCCCGCCGCCACGTCGATGACGTAGATCGTCAGGTCGCTCAGCTCCGGACTGAAGGTCGCCGCCAGGTTGTCGCCACCCGACTCGATGAAGACGATGTCGGCGTCGGGGAACTTCTCCAGCATCCGGTCCACGGCTTCGAGGTTGATCGAGGCGTCCTCGCGGATCGCCGTGTGCGGGCAGCCGCCGGTTTCCACGCCCATGATGCGTTCCGGCGCCAGCGCACCAGCCACGGTCAGCAGCCGCTGGTCTTCCTTGGTGTAGATGTCGTTGGTGACCACCACGAGATCCCAGCGGTCGCGCATCGTCTTGCACAGCATCTCGACCAGCGTCGTCTTGCCCGAACCGACCGGTCCGCCAACGCCGACACGCAGGGGGGGCAGTTTCTTGGTGCGTCCGGGGATCGAATGGAGTGGGCTCATGGGACAGGTCTCGGTGTGGGGTTTGCAGGCTTCGAGGGTAGCAAGACCCGAACCAAATATTTCCGCAGAAAACACTTGCTCGACTGATTGGGTCTATGCATAATTGCGGGCTGTTGGCGCTTTAGCTCAGTCGGTTAGAGCGATGGAATCATAATCCACAGGTCCGCGGTTCGAATCCGTGAAGCGCCACCAAAACAACGTGCAAAGACGTTCCAGAACGTCCAAGCCAAAGCAGAAAGCCCTAGAGAATCAACGCTCTAGGGCTTTTTTGTTGTCCAGTGACGTGCAGGGGCGTGCGTCGTCTTCCGGTTGTTCTGTGCGAGAACTTCACCGAAAAGTTCTCGCATGGCACCCCAATGCGTCGGCCGAACTGCTGGCACTTCCCGAGGACATGCGCGCCCGCTTCCTGCGTATCGCCGACATGCTGCAAGAGTTCGGCCCGCATCAAGTCGGGTTGGAAGGCAAGCTGTGGGAAATGCGAATGCAGGGCCGTGACGGCATCGCCCGCGCCGTGTATGTGGCCATGCACGGGCGGCGCCTGCTGGTGCTGCATGTGTTCGTCAAGAAAACCCGGACCACGCCCCGCAAGGCACTGGACATTGCCCGGAAACGACTGGAGAACGCTCCATGAAGACCCTGAACGACATCAAGGCCGAATTGCTGGCAGACCCGGCCACCCGTGCCGCCTACGACGCCCTGGCGCCTGAGTTCGAGGCGGCCCGCGAGCTGGTGGCGGCCCGTGCCCGTGCTGGTCTGACGCAACAACAGGTTGCCGAGCGCATGGGCACGACGCAAAGCACGATTGCCCGTATGGAAAGTGGAAGGCGCCCGCCTTCCCTGCGCACCGTGCAGCGATATGCGCAGGCGCTGGGGTGCCGCGCTGTGGTGCGTATCGAGATGATGCCCACCTGAGGGCTTCGCCCACGTCGGCGCGCCAGTCGAGATCCTGGCCCGCGCCTGCACGCTGCGGCGCAGTCGATCGGCTGGCCGAGCTGATCCCGTGGCGCTCTTCCTGATGCTCGTCCGCTGCCGCTGCCGCACCGAGCAACCCCGAAAGCCGGGGCAGCGTTGCGGATATGCGAGAACTTTTACAAGAACCGAAAGTTCTTACTTTCCGCAATCCCTTGTAAATCAATGACTTGCCAGCGTTTTTCGAGTGAGTGAAGTGGGCTTTTTTCATGGTCCTGACGGAACACCGAACTCCGCCACCCTGCCGCGTCTTATCCCGCGATGCACCGGGAACCCGCTCCCTAGACTGGCTGTCCACCCCGCCGCTGCCCGCGGCACGACTGCCACGCCATGGATGCCCTCCGCCCTGCCCCTGCTGCAGCCACTGCAACTGCCGGCCTCCATGTGGCGTCGGTTTCCGGTGCCAATCCGCACGGTGGCCTGCGCCCCAAGGCGCTGCCGGGCGACGCGCTGACCCATGCGGTCGCACGGGCTTCCGATCATCCGCCCCTGTTCACCAAGGCTCTGCGGCTGAACCTGCCCACGCTGCTGCTGGCGCGTCAAGCCTTCGACCTGAACCGCCGCGACACTGCCGCCTGCGTGCGCATCGCCGAATGCCTGCTCGCGCAGCACCGCCCGACCGAGGTGCTCGACTGCCTGGACCTGCTCGACGCCAGCGCCGAGCGCAGCGCCGCCTGGCACCTGGCGCGGGCAAGCGCCCTGTCCGTACTGCGGGACGAGCGGCAGGCCGTGCGCGACGCCACGGCGGCGGTGGCCAAGGCGGGGCCGGATGCAGCCTTGCACCAACGCGCCCTGCTGCAACTCGGCCAGAGCCTGACCCGACTGCAGGAACACGCCGAAGCCGGGTGGTGCTACCGGACAGCACTCGACGCACAACCGCAGGCGGCAGACGCCGCGCTGGCCACCGCCCTCGGCAGTGCGGCTGATCTGGACTGGGACGCCCTCCCCGCCCACATCGACCGGCTGCTTGCCTGCATGGCACAACCCCACTCGGCGGCCCACCAACCGCTGGCGGTACCGCTCGATCCGAGCCAACTGATCCCTCTGCTGGACCACCCGCTGCTGCAGCGTTGGCTGGCCGCGCTCGCCTGCCAGCAGCGCCACGGCACCGGCATTGCGCGCAAGAAGCCAAGAACCCCCACCCGCGACCACCGCCGCCAAGGCCGATGGCGGCTCGGCATCCTGGCGGGTGGGCGCGAACGGTCAGATTCCGCGATGGAGCAGTCCGTGGCGGCGCTGTTCGACGCCTTTGACCGGGAGCAGGTCGCGCTGTACATCTACTCGGACGCCTGGGCCGACCACCCTCGCACGGTCGCCGACGCGCACTGGCACGACAGCCGCCACGCCAGCACCGACGACCTTGTGGACCTCATCCGCGGCGACCGGATCGACCTGCTGCTCGACATCACCGGCCCCGGCGAAGACTCTCGCCTGGGCGTACTCGCCCATCGACCGGCACCGGTCCAGGTCGCCTGGCTGGGCCATGCCGGCACCACCGGCGCGCCGTGGGTCGATTACCTGATCGGCGATCCGGTCGTCACGCCGCTGGAGGCGCAGACCCAATTCAGTGAATGCATCGCCCAGTTGCCCGGGTGCCATCGGCCGACCAACCCGCCACCGCAGCCACCCATCCCGCCGCGCCGAGCCGACTGCGGCCTGCCCGACAACGCACCGGTGCTGGCCAGCTTCAACCCACCGGATCGGATCACGCCAGCGCAGTTCCGCGCGTGGTGCCAGATCCTGTCTGCCGTGCCGGGCTCGGTGCTGTGGCTGCTGGCGCCAGCGGCCGATACCCAGCGGCGGCTGCGCGCCCATGTGGCCAGCGCAGGCATCGAGCCGGCGCGGCTGGTCTTCGCACCGGCCCTTCGGTCACAGGCGCATCTGGCGCGCCTGCCACTGGCGGATCTTGTGCTCGACTGCTTCCCCGGCAACGCCGAAACCGCAGCGCGCGACGCGCTGTGGGCCGGCGTGCCCGTGCTGACCCGAATCGGCCTGGGCTTCGCGGCACGCCGCACCGCCAGCTTGCTGGCCGCGGTCCGGCTGCCCGCACTGGTCTGCGTGGACGCCGAACACTACGTCCGCACCGCCGTGTACCTGCTGCGGGACACCAACGCCCTGGCGCAGCTCAAGGCGCAGCTCGCCACCGTGCGGACGGACGCACCGCCCACGGACACACAGCGCAGCGCCCGCGATCTGGAACACCTGCTGGCCCGCATGGTCGCGCGCAACGACGCCGGACTGCCCCCCACCCCGCTGGCCGCCGAGCCGGCTCCCCGGAGAACCTGAATGCCACGCTACACCGTCGCCGCTGTCCTGATCGTGCGCGATGAGGCTGCACACCTGCGCCGCGCGCTGGACAGCCTGCGCCCCTGGACCGACCGGTTGGTGGTGGTCGATACCGGCTCGCAGGACGACACCGTCGCCATCGCCCGAGCGGCCGGTGCCGAGGTCTCGCACCTCACCTGGTGCCACGACTTCAGCCTGGCACGCAACGCTGCGCTCG
>JBEEMX010000462.1:0-3113 GCA_041192465.1 Pseudomonadota bacterium
CCATCGCCATGGCCAAGGCATTTCCCGCCGTGGTGCGCGCTTATCGCTGCATCGGCTGACTTATCGCAGAGTCTTGCGCCGTGATCCGTGCTTACCCTGCTTGCCCCGTCCGGGCGCTTCTCCGGGTCGGTCGGCGGCGCCATAGTGCGGTCACTGACGACGGTGGAGACGATTCGATCCGTGACACGCCATGACTGAAGCCTATGCACTGCACGAAGGAGCCTTCGGCCGCGCCGTGGTGCTGGAGCTGCGTGACGACCTGGTCGCCCATGCCCACGCCGAATCGCAGTTCGCGTTCTGGCTCGGCGGCGCGCGGGTCGAGGCCCACCTCGGCGCGGACGTGGTGGCCTACAGCGAGGATGTCGCCCTCGGCACCAACGCCTACGAATCGCACGACGCCCGCCTGCTCGACCGCAGCGGCAGCCCGGCGGTGTTCCTGGTGCTCTACATCTCGAAGGCGTGGCTGGACGAGCGCCGCGCCGCCAGCGGCCGGCCGTTTTTCTTCCCGTCGCCGCGGGTGCCGATCAACGCGGCGCTGCGCCAGGCGTGCTGGCGGGTGCTCGACATCATCATTTCGCCGCACCACGAACACCGGCAGCGGCTGGAAACCGAAGTCGAGGCGCTGATCCTGACGGCCATCGACGCGAGCCTGGCGCCGGTCCACCCCGACGCGCTGCGCAACCGCACGCCCATGCTCGACCACCGCCTGCGCGCCGCCATCGCCTACATGCGCGAGCACGTCGCCGACCCGATCGCCGTCGAGGACGTGGCTGGCAAGGTCGGCCTGTCGCGGGCGCATTTCTTCTCGCTCTTCCGTGACCAGCTCAACACGACGCCGCAGGTGTTCTGGAGCGCGGTGCGCGTGGAGGAGGCGATCCGGCTGCTGGTGCGGCAGGACGACCCGCTGACCTCGGTCGCGCTGGACCTGGGCTTCTCGTCGCCGGGGAACTTCTCGCGCTTCTTCCGCGAACACATGGGGGTGACGCCGTCGCGGTTCCGGCGCGTGGCGAGCGGGCCGGGGCAGCATCCGCTCACGGGGGTGCCGCCGTAGGACGGGCGCGTTCTCAGCCCGGCACGCCCAGCAGTGTCAGCAAGTCGTCCAGCACGCTGACCCTTGCACGCGCTGCATCCAGAACTCCGCGATCGAAGTGGCGCGTGTGGATCGACTCGTCATGGGCCTCGGCGCCGAATTCGCGCAGAAACAGTCGTTTGCACTCCGCCGTGATCATCGGGGGCTGCTTGCCTGCCACGTCCAGCAGCCAGGCTTCCAGGCAGGGCGATGACTCGATGGCGTGGATGCGCTTTGCCCGCGCCTGCTTGCGCTGAACGTCACTCCAATCCTTGTCCGTGTCGATCATCACCGCGACCTGATCCCAGGTTTGGCTCTCGCGTCGAGCAATCCGGATCGTCGTCTGCAGGACACCATCACCGCCTTTTCCATGGTGATTCTTGATCGTCAACGCGATCCCGACACCCGGCTGGTCACGCAGATAGGACTGGCGCAGGTGCCGCAGCAGCAGTTCCTCCGCATCCCCTTCGCAAACGATGAGCAAGGTGCGCTTGACATGGCGCGCTGGCCGGTTCTTGCCCATGGCACTCACACCTGCGGCACGGCGCCGTACGCGCCCGCCATGTACTTGGCATAGAAGTTGTCGTCGTTGCGCAGGCCGATGACGCTGTCGAGGCGCCAGGCCGCGCTCTCGCCGTCGACGTTTTTCTCCACCAACATCACCTGCGACTTGTGCAGCAGGTTCAGCACCTCCGCCGCATGGCAGGTGAAGAGGATCTGCGCATGGTGCGGGTTGGTGCGGGGGCTGGCGAACAGGTTCAGGATCGGCTCCAGCATGTGCGGATGCAGGTCGTTCTCGAATTCATCGATCACGACCAGACCGCCGCTGGTCAACGCGGGCAGCAGCCGCGACAGCAGGATGAAGGCACTGCGTGTGCCGCTGGACTCTTCCCAGAATGGCAGGGCGTGGGTGGTGCCATTGCGCCAGCGGTGGATGCCGTGGGGAATCCACACCTTCACCACACCTTCGCGACCCGCCGGGAGAAATTCCTGCTCGCGCAGTTCAATGTCTTCCAAGCCCAGATCCCAACCCCGCAGCAGTCGGGTCATCTGTTGCCGCAAGGCAGGATGAGCGGCAAAGAACTCCGAGGCATCCAGCAGATCGCTGTCGTGGTAAGGCACCCGGCCTTCGATGTTCACGTTCGTGCCGACCACTCGGTTCGTCCAGCGTTCCACCTCCTTGACACCGTACTGGGCGGCGGTGGACAACAGCGATGCATTCGGGCGCACTTTGCGGGCTTCGCTGGGCCGCAGACCAAAGTTCTGCTGGCGGATCGCATAAGTCTGCTGCTCGGCGATCCAGTCTCGCGTGAAGACATAGCCGAAGCGTTCGCGCTTCTCATGCAGCGATTCATGCAGAACCCGTTCGGCGGTGAGCGTCAGTTGGTAGCGCCAGATGCCTTGTTCATCTTCTCCTTCCAACTCGAAAGTGATCGGCTGGTCGGCTGTCGCCAGATGTGGCATGACCGGGATTGGGGCGCCCGGCGCCAGGTTGAACGACCGAGTCATGAACCAATTCAGGAACACCAGTGGCTTGAGCAGGGCGGTCTTGCCGGAGCCGTTGGGACCGACGACTCCCATGGCCGTGCTGACGCGCTGGCTGGAGGCCAGGGTGTGTTCCCAGGTCAGCGGCTGCACCTTCTGGTTGAGCAGCAGGGACACTTCGGTCGTGTCGGAGAAGCTCTGGAAGTTGGTGAACGAGTAGCGGCGAAGCATGGTCAGAAGGCGCGTTTGCAATGAGCTGAAGTGTCATTGAATCATGTATTCAACAAAATATTGTTTGAACTGCCTTTCAGTGACGAATTGAACGATCGTTGGTCGTTCATGTCGCGCCACGCGTATCCTAGGCGGCGATTTTCATCCCATGGAGACTGGACATGAGCGAGACAACGACCGACACCACCCCCTCTTCCCGCATCGCGCTGGTCACCGGCGCCGGCAGCGGCATCGGCCGCGCGACCACACTGACCCTGCTGCGCGCCGGCTGGTCGGTCGTGCTGTCCGGCCGCCGCGTCGAGCGTCTGAACGGCGTCATCGCCGAGGC
>JBEEMX010000463.1:0-3399 GCA_041192465.1 Pseudomonadota bacterium
GAGCAGTCGAAGCGCAGCGTGCTGGTGTAGGACGGCGTGGGCATCACCTTGAGCGAGACCTCGCAGATCACCCCGAGGATGCCCAGCGAGCCAGTCACCATGCGGGACACGTCGTAACCCGCGACGTTTTTCATCACCTGCCCGCCGAAGGTCAGCACCTCCGCCTTGCCGGTGAGCATCGTCATGCCCAGCACGTAGTCGCGCACGCTGCCCATGGCCGCCCGCGACGGGCCTGACAGACCGGTCGCCACCATGCCGCCGATGGTGCCGCCGCGCTGGCCGGGACGCTCGGTATCGGGATAACGCGGCGGCTCGAAGGCCAGGTACTGGTTGCGGCGGGCGAGTTCGGCCTCGACCTCGGCGATGGGCGTGCCGCCGCGCACGGTCATGACCAGCTCGCTCGGCTCGTAGCGCGTGATGCCGGTGAGGCCGCGCACGTCGAGCAACTGGCCCTGGATCGGCTCGCCGTAGAAGGACTTGGTGCCCGAGCCACGGATGGCCAGACTGCCGCGTGCCTCGCGGGCAAAGCGGATGCGTTCGATCAGGCTGTCGAGTGCCTTGCTCATGGTGGTGTGTGGTTCAGAAACGGGGCAGTTCGCTGAAAGGCAGCAGACCGCGCTTGACGTGCATTCTTCCGTACTCGGCGCAGCGGTGGAGGGAAGGAATCACCTTGCCGGGGTTGAGCAGGCCGGGGGCATCGAACGCCCGCTTCACCGCCAGCATCATCTCGCGCTCTTCGGGCGCGAACTGCACGCACATGGAATTGAGTTTCTCGATGCCCACGCCGTGCTCGCCGGTGATCGTGCCGCCCATGGCGACACTGGTCTCCAGGATCTCGGCGCCGAAGGCCTCGGCCCGCTCCAGCTCGCCGGGGCGGCTGGCGTCGAACAGGATCAGCGGGTGCAGGTTGCCGTCGCCGGCATGGAAGACGTTGCAGCAGCGCAGGTCGTGGCGGAACTCCATCTCGGCGATGGCGCGCAGCATGTCGGCCAGGCGCCGGCGCGGGATGGTCGAGTCCATGCACAGGTAATCCGGGCTGATGCGGCCGGATGCCGGAAAGGCGTTCTTGCGGCCGGACCAGAACTTCAGCCGCTGGGTCTCGTCGCGGCTGACTTCGAGCCGGCTCGCGCCGCAGCGCCGCAGCACCTCGGTCATCCGGCCGATTTCCTCTTCGACTTCCTCGGGCGTGCCGTCGCTCTCGCAGAGCAGGATGGCCGCCGCCTCCAGGTCGTAGCCGGCGTGCACGAAATCCTCGACCGCGGCGGTCATCGGCTTGTCCATCATCTCCAGTCCGGCGGGGATGATGCCGGCGGCGATGATCTCGGCCACCGCATCGCCCGCCGTTTCCACAGTGGGGAAGCTGGCCATGATGCAGCGCGCGATCTGCGGGCGCGGCACGAGCTTGACGGTGACTTCGGTGATGACGGCCAGCATGCCTTCGCTGCCGATGACCACGCTGAGCAGGTCCAGCCCGGGGGCGTCGAGCGCCGCGCTGCCGAACTCGACCGGCTCGCCCTCGACCGTGTAGCCACGCACCTTGAGCACGTTGTGCAGCGTCAGGCCGTACTTCAGGCAATGTACGCCACCGGAGTTCTCCGCCACATTGCCGCCGATGGTGCAGGCGATCTGGCTGGACGGATCGGGCGCGTAGTACAGGCCGAACGGTGCTGCCGCCTCGCTGATGGCGAGGTTGCGCACGCCGCACTGCACGACGGCGGTGCGCGCACGCTGGTCGATGGTCAGGATGCGGCTGAAGCGGGCCAGCGACAGGGTCAGTCCGTCACGGTGCGGCGTGGCGCCACCGGACAGGCCGGTGCCCGCACCACGCGCCACGACCGGCACGCCCAGCCGGTGACAGGCACGCAGCACGCTGGCGACCTGCTCTTCGGTCTCGGGCAGCGCCACCGCCAGCGGCTGCGCGCGGTAGGCGGTCAGACCGTCGCACTCGTACGGAATCGTGTCCTCGGACTGCCACAGCAGGGCGTGTGCGGGCAGCACGGCGTTCAGCGCCTGCACCAGCCGGCTCTGGCGCTCGCGCCGGGCCACGGCGTCCAGGGCGTCTTGCGGCAAGGGGGCGTTCATCGAAAAACTTCTCCAGCAAAGATGGGCCGCACTGTACCGCGGGTCAGGGATGCACGAAGACCGTCAGGACGGCGGTGTAGCCGTACACGTGGTGGCGCGCGATCTCGCCGCTGGCAAAGAAGCCCACCAGCGGCACGTCACCCAAAGCATGGCGCACGAGTTGCATCTCGGCGGATGGCCCGCCGAAGTGCGGCCCGCCCCGCCCCGAGCAGCTCACGTAGACAGCGCCCGCAATGCGCGCGGTCGGCGCAGCCAGCGCGGCGTCACCCGCTGCATCAGGGTCGGGACTCAGCTCCTCGCGGATCTCGGCGCAGATGCGCACCAGGTCACGCCGCGCCGCCTCGACGCTGCGGGTGCAGAAGGTCAGTTGCATGCCCGGTTCGACCCGCGCGGCCACGGCCACGGCGTGGTGCATCGGGTCCAGGCCGATCAGGTGACGCACCCAGGTGTCGCTGCCGAACTGGCTGCCGCGGCCGAACACGTCGTCCTGCGCCCCGGTCAGCCCGACCAGCGTGGCACGCAGGCGCGGCACAGCCTCGCGCGGGTGGTCGAGGTCGATGTTCAGGTCGTTCAGCAGACATGACAGCGCCGACTTGCCGTCGAGCACAGCCACGATGTGGTCGCGCGCCTCGTCCACATGGCGCACCGGCCCGATCGGCTGGCAGCCCTGCGACACCCGCGACAGCAGCCCCACTTCGCGCGTGAAGGCCACACCCGAGACCCCGCCCTCGTAGACGCCCGACAGCGGTGCGGATCCGCTCGACACCGCAGGCGCGCAAAACTGCACGCTGCGGTGGCGCGAGGCCATCAATCCGCCAAACAGGTAGCCGCTGGTGGTGCGCTGGGCCAGCTCGGCGATGAGTTCACCCATGTCGGGGGTCTGACCGTCGCCGTGGACCAGCGCGGCATGGGCGTCGCTGCGCACCAGCGGACGCTCGCCGCTGTACAGCTCGAAGCTGCCGGGCGGAAGGTCCGCCAGCATCAGCACCAGCGCCGGTTCGTCGAAATACTCGACCCCGCTGACCGCCACTGACCGCCACGCCTATGCCGACCCCGCCCACCCACGACACCCGTGGCCAGCGCTGGCGCAGCTCGGCCAGCAGCGCATCGGCGCGTGCGGCGTAGTGGTCGGTGATGTAGACGACACCGAGCGTGAACGCCTCGGGGCTGTCCGCCGGGGGCAACAAGGCGGCACGCTGGGCGTCAATCTGGGCCGCGACCAGCGCCAGCGCCATGTGCGCGTCGGGATGGGTGGCGTGTGCGGTGAGGAAGGTGTGCATGGATCAGCAGGTGCAGCGCAGGAACGCCGGATCAGCC
>JBEEMX010000464.1:0-3106 GCA_041192465.1 Pseudomonadota bacterium
ACGCCTGCAATCCGAAACGAAAGCCAGTCCACGTTCCCTGTGGACACTGTGACAACCCCGATCTACCAGTTCACCGGTACAACAGACGGTAGCGCCTCCCTGCTGCTGCACGTGTCGATCACGACCGCCTTTTCTGGGGCCTCCCGGCAGGTGTACAGCGCGGTCTGGCAGGTGACAGCCCTATCAACTGGCGGCACGGGGCCGCTGATGGATGTGCGGGTTCTGGTCCCACCCGTAGTCCTGCTGACAAACGGCACCACTCCGACGGTCACGCCCAGCATCTCGGCCGTTGGATTCGTCATCACGGTGAACATCAATATTGCGGGGTCAGCAGGGGCGTCCTCAAGCCACAACGTCACCGTCATCCCCCTGACCATGGTCGGCTCCCCGAGCTCCGGCCACAAGCTGATGTGAGCCATCAGCCTCATCGTCAGGTGGGGCACGGCAGCCGATGACGAGTCGGGGTTCAGTAGCTATCCTAGCCGTGCGCAGTCCGTGTATCATGGCCCAAAGGTTGACTACAACCGCGCCCACACGTACAGTGGTATCCGATAGGAGCCAAGATGGCAACGAATGACAGCTGTTTTAAATTTGATGTTGTCGCCGGCAGCTACCGTGTGGTGTCTGCTTGCGGCATGTCGACGCTGGATGCGCTCGAACTGTGGCGTCAGGCTTGCCCGAATCTCCAGTGCGAAGACGACGGCACCGATTGCTGGATCAAGATGCAGCCGAACGGCACGCTCATCTCCATCACCGAGACGCACAACCCGCTCATCGTGGAGACCCCAGGCCAGTACAAGCTGATGTTCACCGGCCCGGTGAATGCCAACGTGTCCGTCTGTGTGGGTGACCCGTACTTCGTGAACCCGACCATGCTGTCGGCCGGAGTCTGACCATGGCACGCGTCCCGCGGTTCGACGAAGTCGCCGAGCGCGCTGCACAGCAGCGCAGCCCCAAACAGATTCAACGCGCCATCGCGACGGGTCCGGGCTACTCCGACTTGGTCGAGCTGCTGGACCGTCGCCTGGCCGAGGCCCGTCTGCTGTACGAGACGACCATGCCGGCCTCTGAATTCCTCCGCGCCCGAGTCCTTGAGATTCGGACGTTCCGCCACTTCATCATCTCAGGAGATCTGGAATGACTGACGCTGAACTGCAAGCTGCCCTGGCAGCAGGTGCCCCGGCCAAGCCGGCCGCCGCCCCCACATTCGACGTGTTCGTCGACGACAAGGGCGCCATCACGCAGGAGACGCCGAGCACCCCCGCTCCCGTCGCTGCCGCACCCGCTGCCCCCAGCCAGAGCGAGACCCTGATGCAGCAGCTGCTGCATCAGAACCAGGCGCTCATCGCCCAGATGCAGGGCCAGCAAGAAGCCCAGGCCCGCGCCGTCGCCAACGTGCAGGCCACCGCTCCGACCATCGCCGACTTCAACATGGACTCGGTGCTGGACGCGAACGACCGCGAGATCTACAAGGACTTCCTGCCGCTGCTGGCCAAGGTCACCGCAGCCCAGCAAGCCTACGTCCAGACCACCCACGTCGCCCCGCTGCAGCAGCGCGTCGCCGAGCTGCAGCGCGAGACCCACGCCGCGCAGCAACGCGCCGCCGGTGCCAGCGACTCCAGCTTCACCGCCGCCCTCTACGCGCGTGTGCCCGACCTGCCCAAGGTCGTGAACACCCCCGAGTGGCGCACGTATCTCAAGAGCCAGGCTCCCTTCTCCGGCGGCGCGACCGTCGAGCAGCGGGTTGTCCAGGCTTACCAGGCTGGAGATGTCGCCACCATCTCCGAGTTCTATGACGGATTCGCCGCGCGCCGTGCAGCGCCAGGAGCTCCTCCTGCCGTTGCGGCAGCAGGTGCTCCTGGCTTTGCCGCGCAGGCACCAGTGGCCAATGGTGTGGCGGGGGCTCCGGCCCAGCGTTACATCAGCCAAGCACGTCTGGACGCGGCTCTTGCAGCCGCTCAGTCTGGGCGAATGTCCCGTGATGCCTACGACAAACTGATGGATGACATGCTCACCGCCGGTCTCGAAGGCGCACAAATCGTCAACTGAATGAGGTGCTGAGCATGGTCATGCCCGCAAGCTATCAAACGGTGGGTCTCAAGGCTGCGAGCGGATATTCCGTCTATGCTGGCCTCGTGAACCCCATCTTCTCCAAGCAGTTCGTGATGCGGCTCTACGCCGAGAGCATCCACGGCCAGATCACGGACCAGTCCGTAGTGCCGGCCGAGCTGCGCACGTCCGGCGATCTGGCCATCATGCGCCGGGCACCGCGCGGGCAGCTGTTCCGCTACTACAAGAACCAGGACTTGGACGTTTCGTCGTTCAACTCCGAGACCTTCAGCTTTAAAGTTGATAAGGCATGGTACTGGAACTTGAAGCTCGACGAAGTCGACGTGGTCCAGTTCCCCGAGCTGAAGGAATGGCTCCGCCTGTTCCAGGACGACTCGCTCCAGCAGCTGGCCGCCCAGATGGACCACGACATCATGCAGGACATGGTTGTCTCGGCCCACTCGTGCAACAAGGGCGACCGCGCCGGCATCCGCACCCACTCCCACAACCTGGGCAAGATGGGCGCGCCGCTGCAGATGTCGGCATCGGGTGCAGTCAACCCGCTGACCCTGACCGCCGAGATGAAGGCTGTGCTGCGCGAGCAGAACATGCCGGACAAGAACCTGTTCATCGTGTTCCCGCAGATTGCTGAGCCGCTGATGCTGGCCAACAACACGCTGGCCAATGCCTACGCCTCTGGCCTGGGCAAGAGCACGCTGATCACCGGCTCGGTCACCGAGATCATGGGCGTGAAGCAATACTTCTCGGCCAACAGCCCGGTCTACACCGACCCGACCACCGGCCAGACGACCTACCCGGTCATCATGGGCGTGAAGACGGCGACCGGTTTCGTGACGCAGCTGACGCGCACGAAGGTCATCACCGAGGATCCCCGGAGCTTTGCCAACTACTGGCGGGGGGTCCAGCTTTCCGGCTGGGGCGTCATCCGTCCTGAACTTCTGGCCGTGGCGTACGTCACCATCCAGAACATCTTCTAAGGAGCCAGCACCATGGCACGCTACGGCATCGCGCAAGGCGGCAACAAGCGCAACTTCCC
>JBEEMX010000465.1:0-5478 GCA_041192465.1 Pseudomonadota bacterium
GTGATGCTCAAGCGCGGCCATGTGCGCCACCAGATTCCGTTTGCTCTGCGCGCGGACGAGGTGGTTGCATCCGCGGTCCTCAAGCTCGATCTGGCGCAGCGCGTGGACTGGCCGGTCGGGAGCGTGGCGCGAGGCATGGTCGATCCAGGCATCGGCGCGGGCGAAGGTGATCTCCACCAGATCCATCTGCTGCTCCAGGGTCATCGGGTCGAAGCGCAGCCCGTGGTGTTCGCCCTGGCGGAAGACGATCAGCGCGGAGAACAGCGCCGCGTGGTCACCGCGCAGCAGCGCCAGCGTGACAGGGGTCTGCTCCTCCAGCATCACGCCGGGCGGCAGGCGCACGCGCAGGCCGCCTTCCGAGAAGTCCTCGGTCTCGACGTGCCAGACGCGGCCATCCGCGGTTTCCATGCGCGCCGGGATGCCGAACTGCACGCGGTGCGATTGCCTGACCTGCCGGGTTTCCGACGCCGCTGCCGCTGCCGCACCCAGGATCACGAGGTTGTAGACGGTCCACAGCATGTTCAGCAGCACCGTGTCCAGCTCGTGCGTGTTGAGCCAGAACAGCCGCGCGATGCCCACCACGAAGCCGACCAGGTTCAGCGTCAGCAGCACCACATACGGCCGTGCGATGCCCCAGTCGAAGAAGTCGCGCTCGATGTAGCCGCCCTTGGCGGTGACGTTGAAGCTGCCGGCCTTGGGGTCGATCAGCGCCAGCATGGTCGGGCGGAAGATGTACCAGGCCAGCACCGCCTCGTAGACCTCGGCCCAGAACGAGTGCCGGAACTTGCCCTGCGTGCGCGAGTTGACGAGGTTGGCGTGGACCAGGTGAGGCAGGGCCATCGCCGCGATCATCAAGGCCGAGGCGTGGATGACGTGGGCAGCAAAGAACAGGTAGGCCAGCGGCGCGGTCAGGAACACCAGCCGCGGCAGGCCGTAGAAGAAGTGCAGCATCGCGTTCGAGTAGCACAGCCGCTGCGCCCAGGTCAGGCCCTTGCCCAGCAGCGGGCAGTCGGTGCGGAAAATCTGCGCCATGCCGCGCGCCCAGCGGATGCGCTGGCCGACGTGGGCGGACAGGCTCTCGGTGGCCAGACCAGCCGCCTGCGGGATGCCGATGTAGGCGGTGTTCCAGCCCTTGCGGTGCAGCTTCAGTGCGGTGTGGGCGTCTTCCGTCACGGTCTCGATCGCCACGCCGCCCACTTCCATCAGCATGTCCCGGCGCAGCACCGCGCACGAGCCGCAGAAGAAGGTCGCGTTCCAGAGGTCGTTGCCGTCCTGCACCAGGCCGTAGAACAGCTCGCCCTCGTTGGGCACGTTGCCGAAGGTATCGAGGTTGCGCTCGAAGGGGTCGGGCGAGAAAAAGTGGTGCGGCGTCTGCAGCATCGCCAGCTTGGCATCCTTGTAGAACCAGCCCAGCGTCATCTGAAGGAAGGAGCGGGTGGGGATGTGGTCGCAGTCGAAGATGGCGACGAACTCGCCATCGGTGCGTGCGAGGGCGGCGTTGATGTTGCCGGCCTTGGCGTGGCGGTTGTCGCTGCGGATCACCCACTCGATGCCGACCTCCTCCGCGAAGGCGCGGAACTCCTCGCGCCGCCCGTCGTCGAGCAGGTGGATGCGCAGCTTGTCGAGCGGCCAGTCCAGCGCCATGGCGGCCAGCACGGTCGGTTTCACCACCTTCAGCGGCTCGTTGTAGGTGGGGATGAAGACGTCGATCGTCGGCCAGTCTTCCACCGGCATGGTCAGCGCCACCGGGCGGCGCTCCAGCGGCCAGATGGTCTGGAAGAAGCCCAGCACCAGCACCACCCAGGCATAGATCTCGGCGGCGATCAGGCCGCTGCCGAAGAACAGATCCAGCCCGTTGTCCATCTGCATGGTCTCGGTGACGCGCCAGTACAGATAACGGCTGGACACGGACAGCGAGATGAAGGTCAGCAGCAAGGTGACGAAGCGGCCGGGCTGCCGGTTCAGCAGCAGCGCGCAGCCGAAGCACAGCACGCCGAACACCACCTGCTCCCACAGGTCGAGTGGCACGGAGATGACCGTGACCAGCAGCAAGGCACCACTGACCAGCATGGCGAGTTGCAGCGCCCGGTATTCCCAGGTATCCCAGTGCCAGCCGGCCGTGCGCCAGGCGCCGACCGGAGACATCAGCGGGCGCACCACAGCGGGTGGACGGTGGAGAGAAGACAGATCCGGCGATTCGGCCATGGCAGGTAGGAAGGTCGGACGGGCAAACAGATCCCGCCACCGGTGCGCGCAGGGCAGGCGCATCGGGTGGCAGGGGTGGGGGACTCAGCGGCCCAGCGGACCGGAGGTGCGGGTGGCGAGGCGGCCGAATAGCCGATCCAGCCGGGTCGGTTCTGGGGTGGGGGCCACAGCGGGCGGGCGGGCAGGGGCAGGTCCGTGGCCCGAGCCGTGGGCCGGCACCGGATCGTTCGGGCTCGCCAGCCGGTTCAGGATCGACGAGAGCGACGATGGGCCGGTCTGCGGCCCGCAGCACCCGCGGCACTTCGCTGGCGGATGGCAGCAGCTCTGGCATGGCTGGGACCGCAGCGGCAGATGGCCCTGGATCGGTCGTGCGCCCCATCGCGGCGCGGCGCACCGCTGCCCTTGAGGCGTTGTACTTGGCCAGATCCTGGTAGAGGCCGGCATCATGGCCCAGCGTCTTCAGCAGGTTGTGGATGTCGTCACCGTTGTTCATGAGAAGGCTCTTGCTGCGGCAGGACAACTGGGGCCTGATGCGCCGGATCAGGCGGCCAGGGCAAACACGTAAAGGGGTTCGATGCTGGTGCCGTCGGTGGCGAGCTGCTGCACGCGCAGCCGGTCACCGGCACCGGCTGCGCGCAACCACTGTTCATACGCACCTTCGAGTACCGCCGGGGACCAGGCGCGGCTGTTGGCACCGAAGGCGGCCTCGATCGGCGCGCAGTGGTGGACAATGCGCAGCGCATCATCGGTATCGTTGAGTTCTACCCAGCCCCAGTTCATCGCTGACCAGACGCCGTTCATGGCGGCCTCCAGATCGGGCAGCAACTCCAGTGCCGGTAGCGGCGCATTGCGGGCCATCGAGGCACCCAGGCGCCGCATGAGCGCACGGGATTGTTCCGTCTCGATCCGGGTGTTCAGCTCCTGTGCCAAGGCACCCAGAAAGGGCCGCCATTGCGGAGAACACCGGTAACGCAGGTGATAGTCGTGATCGGATTGCGGACGGTTCATCGGCGATTGATCTGCAAAAACCGGTTAAATATAGCAAAAATGTGCAAAATTACACTTATTCGGGGGATGGTACCATGCTGAATATTGACGTATTGCAAACGCTTTCATTCCGTTGCAGTTTGTGGTGATTGCCGAGCATGCTGAATCAGAGGTGAACATTTCCAGTTTTTGCACTCCCTCTTTTGGGGGAGCAGACATTGCTATCCGGGGTGTCTGGGGGCCGCTACCATGAGTTCACCGTGCTGGCGGGCTAGCGATCTCCCTGGAGTGTTCGATGAAGGTGCTGCTGATCGATGACCATCCGCTGATCCTGTCGGCGATGCAGAGCGTGATCCTGGGTCTGGGCACCAATGTGGAGGCCATCGGCGTGGAGACCGCAGCCGAGTGCCGCGAGCTGTTGCGGCGTGACTCGGATTTCGATCTGGTGCTGCTTGATCTCAATCTGGATGACGCCAGTGGGTTCGACGTGCTGGGCGAGTTGCGCATGGGATATCCGGCGCTGCCGGTGGTGGTGGTGTCGGCGTCTGACCGCGCCAGCGACGTGATCCGCGCCATCGATTCGGGTGCGATGGGCTTTGTGCCCAAGCGCGCCAGCAACGAGTTGCTGTTCGAGGCGTTGCATTTGGTGATGTCTGGCCGGATCTACGTGCCACCGATGATGCTCAACCTCGGGGATTCGGCGCTCCCGCTGGCCCTGTCGAACGGCCTGTCGAGTCCGGGTGCCGGACTGCTGCGGACCGGCGCGCTCAGTGCAGCGGTCGAGGACGACCGTTTGTCGTTCGGAGGCCGCCGCTTCGATGCACGCCGGGGCAGCGCGGTGGCCGACCGTGACACCTCGCTGGAGCGCCTGGGCATGACCCCGCGCCAGCGCGAAGTGCTGGCGCTGCTGCTGGACGGCAAATCCAACAAGATGATTGCGCGTGATCTGAGCATCTCGGTCGAGACCGTCAAGGACCACGTCGCGGCCGTGCTGCGCACACTGGGCGTCAATTCACGCACCCAGGCCGTGCTGGCGGTCGGCCGGCTGCACCAACCCCCCGCGGGTGGCGGTGCGGTGTTCCGCTGAGTGGAGTGGGCATGGTGCCGATGACCCCGGATTCGGATGCACTGGCCGACCGCGTTGGCAGCCTCTATGCGCAACTGCCCGCCAGCTTGCTCGGCCAGGCGTTGGGTGTGGTGGTGGTGGGCGTGCTGTTTTTGGTGCTACCGGGTCCGCAGGTACTGGAGATCCTTGCGGGCTGGCTGTTGCTGGCGGTGCTGGCCTGGGGCTGGCGCTGGCGACTGCAGCACCTGCACCAAACCCAACCCGCTCCCGAGGTGGCCGACTGGGCCGGCTGGCGCCGCCGCTGGGAGTTGTCCACGCTGCTGTGCGCATTGGTGTGGGCGCTTGCCATGTTCTGGCTCTATCCGCTGGGTACCGAGTTGCAACGCGCCGGCCTGGTTGCGCTGCTGGCCTGCCTGTGCATCGGTTCGGCCGCAGCGGCGCATGGCACCACGCTGATCGGCAGCGGGGTGATGGCGCTGTCCACCGTCTGGCAATTCTTCTCGACTTCCGCATCCGCATCCGCTTCTGCTCCTGCTTCAGCCCCCTGGGCGGCCACGCTCGGGGTGGCAGGTGCTTTCCTTGGTGTAGCGCTGGTGGGCCACCACCAGCGCCAGTGCTACACCCGGCTGCTGTCGTTCAAGCAACGTTCCGAGCGGCTCAGCGCCCAACTCGCTGCCGAGAAGGACATTGCCGACGAGGCCCGCCTCGACGCCGAAGCCGCCACCCGTGCCCGCACACAGTTTTTCATCGCCGCCAGCCACGATCTGCGCCAGCCCCTGCATGCGCTGGTGTTGTTCACCGAGTCGCTGCGCCTGCGTAACCGCGACGGTGCGCTGAAGCCAACCATCGCCAGCATCGGCGAATCGGTCGATGCGCTGGAGGCGCTGTTCGACAAGCTGCTCGACCTGACCAGCATCGACAGCGGTGCCATCGTGGTGGAGCCGAAGCTGTTTCACATGCGCGAGCTGTACGCGCGGCTGAAGCTGCACTTCGAGCCGCAAGCCTTCGACAAGGGACTGGGACTCGATTTTGTGGGTGGGCGCCATGCGGTGCGGGCCGATCCGCTGCTGGTCGAGCGCATCCTGCGCAATCTGGTGTCCAACGCGATCCGCTACACCGAGGACGGGGGCTTGCTGGTGAGCTGCCGCGCACGGGGTGACCGGTTGCTGCTCCAGGTCTGGGACACGGGGGTCGGTATCGACGCGCGACTGCTGCCGAGC
>JBEEMX010000466.1:0-3090 GCA_041192465.1 Pseudomonadota bacterium
GCCGTCCCGGCGATGCGCAGCCGGTCGCCCAGGCGCGAGAAGACGAGCTTGTATTCGTCATCGGTCAGCGAGACCTCGTGCGCCATCGACGCATCCTTCACCGGCATCGTCACCGAGTAGCCCTTGGCCGGGTAGATCGGCAGGTGGATGCCCAGCGGCCGCACCAGCAGCGGACTCAGGCTGCCCATCGCCACGACGAAGGCATCGGCGCGCAGCCGCTGGAATGCTCCATCGGCGTCCGTCACCTCGACGTGCTCGATCCGGCCGCCCACCTCGTGCAGCGCGGTGACGGTGTGGCCCATCCGGAAGCGCACGCCGTCCTGCCGGCAACGCTCGGCCAGCGCGAGCGTGAACTGCCGCGCGTCGCCCGACTCGTCCTCCGAGGTGTAGGTCGCACCCGCCAGCGTCGGCCGGATGTGGCGCAGCGCCGGCTCCAGCCGCACCGCCTCGTCGGCCGAGATCACGCGCCGGTCGCAGCCGAGTTCGCGCATCTGCGCGGCGGGCGCCTCGGCGGCGTCGAACTCTTTCTGGCTGGTGTAGAAATGCAGGATGCCCTGCGTGCGCTGGTCGTACTGCAGGCCAAGGTCGCGCCGCAGTTGCTGCAGCGTCTCGCGGCTGTAGGTGCCCAGGCGGACGATCTGGGCGATGTTGTGCCGCGTGCGGGCCGGCGTGCATTCGCGCAGGAACTGCAGCCCCCAGCGCCACTGCTGCGGATCGGCGCGCAGGCGGAACAACAACGGGGCGTCTTCCCGGCCGAGCCACTGCAGCACCTTCAGCGGCGCCGACGGGTTGGCCCACGGCTCGGCGTGGCTGACGGAGACCTGCCCGCCGTTGGCGAAGCTGGTTTCGGCGGCGGGGCTGGCCTGCCGGTCGATGACGGTCACGTCATGGCCGAGCTGGCGCAGGAAATGGGCGGACGTGGTGCCGAGCAGGCCGGCACCGAGGACGATGACTTGCATGAGGTAGTCGCTTTCGCGTGCTTCATGCCGCTCCCCCTGTCCTTGGTACCTGAGAGATTCAGCGCCGGGTCGGTCCCGGTGCCTTGCTCCTTCGGTGCTTCATGCCGTGCATCGAGTCAACGGTGCGGGCGTGGAGTCTCTCCAGACGGCTTGGTGTGTGTGCAGTACGTGGACCTGAGCGTGCATGGGAGTTTGCGCCTTCGGTGACCGGCCCGGGGCCGGTGCTCTCCTGCAGAAAACGGGTGCAGCGGGCTTGCCGTCAGCCCTTCACCAGAAACCGCTCGGCCAGCCGCACCCAGTAGGCGGCGCCGACCGGCAGATTCGCGTCGTTGAAGTCATAGCCGGGGTTGTGGACCATGCAGGCCGACGACGCCGGGCTGTCTTCGCCGCCCTGCCCCCCGAGTCCATTCCCGATCAGCAGGTAGCTGCCCGGCACCCGCTCCAGCATGAACGCGAAGTCCTCGCTGCCGGTCAGCGGCGGGCCGTGCAGCGTCACCTGGTCCGGGCCGAGCAGGTCCAGCGCCACCTCGCGGGCGAAGGCGGTTTCGGTCGGCGTGTTGACCAGCACCGCGTAGCCGGGCCGCCAGTCGATGCGCGCCGTGCAGCCGAAGCTCTCGGCCTGCGCCGCCACCAGTGCCCGCAGCCGCCGCTCCAGCAACGCCCGCACGTCCCGGTCCAGTGCCCGCAGGCTCAGCTCCAGCCGCGCACTCGCCGGGATCACGTTGTTGGCTTGGCCCGCGTGCAGCGCGCCCACCGTCACCACCGCCGCGTGCAGCGGATCGACGTTGCGCGAAACCAGCGTCTGCAGCGCCATCACGAGGCTGGCGGCGGCGACGATCGGATCAGCCGCCCGGTGCGGCATCGCGCCGTGGCCGCCGATGCCTTCGATGGTGACCGTCGCGTAGTCGGACGAGGCCATCGACGCGCCGTCGCGGAAGACGAGGTGGCCCTGCGCGATGCCCGGCATGTTGTGCATCGCGAAGATGGCATCGCACGGGTACCGCTCGAACAGCCCGTCGGCCATCATCCGCAGCGCCCCGCCGCCGCCCTCTTCTGCTGGCTGGAAGACCAGGTGCAGCGTGCCGTCGAAGTCGCCGTGTTCGGCCAGGTGCCGGGCCGCGGCCAGCAGCATCGCCGTGTGGCCGTCGTGGCCGCAGGCGTGCATCAGGCCCGGGCGCACGCTGGCCCAGGCCGTGCCCGAGGCTTCGTCGATCGGCAGCGCGTCCATGTCCGCCCGCAGCCCGAGCCGCCGCGCGCCCGTGCCGCGCACCAGCCGCCCGACCACCCCCGTGCCGCCGATGCCCCGCTGGACCTCGTAGCCCCAGCCTTCGAGCTTGTCGGCCACCAGCGCGGCGGTGCGGTGTTCCTCGAAGGCGAGTTCGGGGTGCTGGTGGATGTCGCGGCGCAGGTGGACGAATTCGCCGATCCGGGCGTTCAGCGCGTCGAGCAGGTAGGTCATGGCGTGGGGCTCACTGCAAGGTCACTGCGCTTCGAGCTTGATCGACTTGGCGATGGCGCGGAAACGGGCCGTCTGCGTCTCGTACTCCTTCGTTGCTTCGGCCGGGGTCATCGGCGCCGGCAGCATCCCGCCGATCTGTTCGAGCTGCTTGCGGGCATCCGGATCGGCCATCGCCGTGGCCAGCGCCTTGTTCAGCGCCTGCACCACCGGCTCCGGCGTGTCCTTGCGCACGAAGTAGCCCGTCCAGGCGTTGTAGGCGAAGTCCTTGACCACCTTGCTGTCGTTGATGCTCGGGAACGCCTTCAGGAACGGCGCCTCGACCTTGCCCGCCGGTGCCAGCGTGCCCAGCACCTTCATGCGGCCCTGCTCGATCAGCCCCATCTGCTGCGCGCCGATGACGATGAAGGACACGTCCACCTGCCCGCCGGCCAGATCCTGGAACAGGGGGGCTGCGCCCTTGTACGGCACATGCGTCATCGCCGCGCCGACCTGGTGCGCGAAATGCTCGCCGAGGATGTGATAGAACGATCCGACGCCGACACTGCCATAGGTCAGCGGCTTGCCCTCGGCGGCGGACTTCTTGGCCAGTGCAGCGAGTTCGTCGATGTTGCTGGCGCCGAGTTCCTTGCGCGCCAGCACCGCCATCGGGAACGCCCCGATGATCTGCACCAT
>JBEEMX010000467.1:0-3088 GCA_041192465.1 Pseudomonadota bacterium
ATCGTCTGCATAGCGGTGCAGCGAGCGGTTCATGAACGCCAGGAAGGTTGGTGCCAGGACCAGATCGTCCTCGACCACGACCACGCGGCCGTGTTTCTGCACTACCTGCGTCACTCCTGCGATCACCGATCCGGCCAGGCCGCGGTTGGTTCGTGCTTCGATCACCACCTTGCGCGGATGCGGCAGAGCACGTGCAATGCGCCGGACCTCCTCGACCACCGTGGCATCGCCAGCGTCTTTCGGCCCGTCGCAGAACAGGTAGAGCGCGCTGTCGAGAAACTCCGGGTTTGCCGCCAGCGACTGCAGACAGCGCAGCGTGTGTTGCGGTCGATGGTAGAGAAACAGTGCGATCGGTGCCGGGGTGCTGGTGGGGACAGCGAATTCAGACGAGAGCGGCATCAAGGCGCTGGGAAAAACCGAGGACCGGACAGGGGTCTTCAGGAGTGAGCAGGGCGAAAACAGCAGGGTTGGCATGGGTACAGCGATGAAATCCACGGATCTCTCGGCCATCAGGCCCCGCGCATGGAAGAGCCTTGTCCGATGGGTGTTTGCTGCACTCTAGCGATGCCTGCTGCCAGGGAGCGGCCGAACCGGTTCGGTCGCTCCCTTGATCGGGGGATTGGTATCACCCAGATCGTAACGTGCCGTGAAATCTCGCCTGTATCGGGTTGTTCGCCCGGATCAGTGCGCTGGCAGCGCGTCGTGCAGGGCAATGAATTCCAGTGTCAGGCGGTGCTTCGGATCGAGATGGACCATCGGCAACGCCTGTTCGTGCGATTCCTTGATCTTGACCGTGGACGACAGGTAGGGCTGCAACACTGGCAGTCCCTCCGCGATCAGCTCCGCCACCACCTTGCGTGGCAGGCTGGCGCGGGCCTGGAACTGGTTGACGATGATCCCTTCGATCTGCAGCTTGCGGTTGTGGTCGGTCTGGATCTCCTGCACGTTCTCCAGCAGCGCATACAGCGCGCGGCGCGAAAAATCGTCGCAGTCAAACGGCACCAGGCAGCGTTCGGCCGCGATCAGCGCCGAGCGGGTGTAGAAGTTCAGGGCTGGTGGCGTGTCGATGTAGATGCGGTCGTACTGGTCAGCGATCTCGTCGAGCGCATCGCGCAGCTTGTAGATCTTGTAGCGGGACTCCAGCTTGCCGTGCAGCTCCTCCAGCGCCGGACTGGAGGGCATCAGGTGCAGCTTGTCGAACGGAGTGGGCACGATGAACTCGGCCGTGCTGCGCGGGTGCAGGTTGAACTTGAGCGTCTGGTCGAAGAAGCCGGCGAGATCGACGGTCAGTGCATCGGCCTGGTCACCGAGCAGGTAGCGGGTGCTGTTGCCCTGGGCATCCAGGTCGAGCACCAGCGTGCGCAGCCCCTGCTGGGCGCTGACGGCGGCAAGGTTGCAGGTGATGGTGGATTTTCCGACCCCACCCTTTTGATTGAAGACAACACGGCGCATGGGCTTGGTCCAGGAGGTTGGGTTGGCGATACGGATTACCTGATTGTGCCGAGTCCCGGAGCCATTTGATGCGTTGCACCATTGCGACGCTGCATCAGGAACCCTGCAGCAATGCATTCAGAGAATGCGCTACCGTACCCCCGGTACCGGGGCTTCCAGGGTGTGGACCAGCGGGTATCACCTCAGAATTTCGCCATCCGGGTCCGTTGCACCCCGTCCCTCCTCCTGTCGGCAGTCACCATGGCAGTCCAATCCCTCTCGACGCTCTCGATCAAGTTTTCCGGCTACTGGAGCGAATACAACCGCGGGCTGATGCCGCGGCGTTCGGGTGTCTTCTGCGTCTACCGTGCGTACTTCGACGACCAGTCGAAGACGACCACCATGCGCGAGCTGCTCCACATCGGTGCTGCGGTCAACGTCAACGCGCACCTGGCTGACCCTGCGCAGGCCGAAGCGTGGCGAGCCTGCCTCGGGCCGACCGACAGCCTGTCTTTCAGCTTCGGCGCAGTGGCGCTCCAAGACTTGGTGGCCTGCGAGATGGCCCTGGTGATGGCGCACCGTCCTCGCTGCAACACGGCCGTGCCCGCAGTGTTCCCTTTCGACCGTGTGGCGTTGAAGCTGACCCACCGCACGCCGCTGCTCCACACCCGCTTCACGGTCGGCTCGCCGATGGCGGGTGTGGTGGGCCGGCTGTGCGTGCCGCTGCTGCGCCGTGGGCTGGATTTCCTGCGCGGCCTCCAGCCGGGCTGAGCGTGTCGGTGCATTGACTTACAGCTTTAAGGCCAAAACTGCCCCATGCTCTTCTGCATGGAAGACTACGCACAGCAATTGCGCAGCCAGTGGCTCGGCCAGCCCTTCGGGGACATTCGGTTCTGGGGCTTTGCCGTGGTGCGGCCCAATGACCAGAGTTTTGTCACCGTGGCGGTGCAACAAACCGAGGCCGAGCGCCTTGACTTGACCCTGCTGCATGCAAGCCGGCAGGGCCTGCCACAGGTTCTGTCGATCTGGTCGCCCCGCGGCCTGCGGATCGAGCAGGACCAGGGCCTGGTGGTCGAACAAGCGATGCGCGTCTCCTGGGGTGACTGTGACGCCTGGTCGGAGGACGGCATGTGCTACCGGCTTCGCACGCCGCGCGGCGAGGGCAGTTTCCCCATGCACATGGTCCCGGCCTTGCGGCTGGGGTGCTGATCCACCGTTCTTGACGTCGAGGTTCTCGCATGGCTGCGCGACACACGATCCACACTGTTTCCTGGGCGCTGCTGCCCGTGCTGGCCCTGCTCGGCGGGTGTGTCAGCCTCAGCAGCGGCTCTGACGACGAGCGTCTGCCCACGCAGCTCGCCGGCAAGGCCGAGGTGCTGGTCTCGACCGATGCCGACTACGCGCGCGCCGTCATCACCTCCGCCATCAAGGCCGCTGGCGATGGCGGTGTCGTCGAAGGCACCGTGATCCGCCTCAAGCAAGACGTGACCGTCTGGCGCATGTGGAGCGGCCCGACCAAGAAGAACGCTGGCGGCCTCACCAACCGCATCGGTGGCTGGTGGGGCGACGACGCACCCAAGGGCACGCAGGCGCACTACCGCACGGCCTACGAGATCTGCAACGGCTGGAACGACCTGACCTGGGTGGCGAAATGCAC
>JBEEMX010000468.1:0-3076 GCA_041192465.1 Pseudomonadota bacterium
CCAGCAGGCGGGGGGCGGATCGGGGAGCAGACATGGCCGCCAGTGTACCGGCCGACCCGGCGCACCTTCGTATGATCCCGGCATGCCGATGCTGCCCCGAACCCTTGCCCTTTTCCTTCCCCATGCCCTGACCGTGCTGCTGACCTGCGGCGCGATCTGTCTCCCGACTGCGGCCCAGACACCCCTGCCTGACGCGGTGCGCGCCGCGCTCGAACGGGCACACCTGCCCGAGGACAGCCTCTACGCCTGGGTCGCGCCGATCGAGGGCGGTCCGGTCTGGCTGGCGCACCAGTCCGACACGCTGGCGCACCCGGCTTCGGTGATGAAGCTGGTCACCTCGGTGGCGGCGCTGGACCGGCTCGGCCCGCTGTTCCAGTGGCACACGCCGGTCCATGCCGACGGCGGTCAGCTCTACGTGCAGGGCCAGGGCGATCCACGGCTGGTCAACGAGCGGCTGTGGGCGCTGCTGCGGCAGGTGATGGCGGTGACGGGGCCGGAACTGCGGGGGGATCTCGTGCTCGACCGCAGCGCGTTCGCGGTTCCTTCGGTTGATCCGGGTGCCTTCGATGGCGAGCCCCTGAAGCCCTACAACGTGCGGCCGGATGCGCTGATGGTGAACCAGAAGAGCCTGCTGCTGACGTTCCGACCGGATACGGCGCGCGGCGTGGCACGGGTGTCCTCGGACACGGCGCTGGCCGGCGTGCAATGGCCGGTGACGGTGCCGCTCTCCAGCGGGGCGTGCCAGGACTGGCGGACAGGGCTGACACTCGATGTCAGCGACCCACTGCGGCCCCGGTTCAACGGCAGCCTGCCAGCGGCGTGTGGCGAGAAGGTCTGGCCACTGGCGTGGCCGGATCCGGCGGGGTTCAACGCGCGGGCAATCGAGGCGCAGTGGCTGGCGCTGGGTGGGCGGCTGCGCGGCCGGGTGCGCGAGGGCCGGGTACCGGCGGGGGCAACGCTGGTGGTCGAGGGGCTCTCGCCCGCGCTGCCCGAGGTGCTGCGCGACATGAACAAGCACAGCAACAACACCATCGCCCAGCACCTGCTGCTGGCGCTCAGCCCCGGGCAGCCCGCGCAACCAGCCAACTGGGAGGCCGCGCGTGCCGAAGTGCAGGCCGTGGTGCAGTCGCACGGTTGTCGTGATGGGGAACTGGTGCTCGACAACGGCTCGGGCCTGTCGCGCGAAGAGCGCATCAGCCCGCGCTGCCTGGGGCGGCTGCTGCAGTGGGCGTGGACGCAGCCGTGGATGCCGGAGCTGCTCGGCTCGCTGCCGATCGCCGGCATCGAGACGACGGCGCGGCGGGTGCCTTCGGCGGCTGGGCGGGCGCACCTGAAGACCGGCTCGCTGAACAACGTCGCGGCACTGGCCGGGGTGGTCCACGGCCTGGATGGGCGACGCCACGCGGTGGTGGTGCTGATCAACCACCCGCTGGCGGCGAGCGCCGAGGCGCGGGCGGTGCTGGACGCGGTGGTCGGCTGGTCGCTGGCGCCGCGCTGAGGTCGCGCGGCGTACACCACCGGATCAGAACGGGTTGTTGCGCGCGCGGTTGAGCGCGGCAAGGCCCACCCGGCTCTGGAACAACGCGCCGGGGTGCTGCGCATCGGCCCACAGGTAGGTTGTGCCGACACCCGCGGCGGCCGTGACCAGCGTGGCGGTCGTGCAGGCAGGCAGCGCGGTCGTGCAGGCGGCGTCGGCGGTGTTGGTCAGCGCGTAGGCAAGCAGCTTGGTCGGGTCGGACATGCTGATGGTCAGCTCGTCCGCGGTGACCAGCCCGGCGTAGCGACCGTCGTTCGTCACTTCCAGGCGCAGCCCTTCGGTGAAGTCGATCGTCAGCTCTTTCAGCAACGTCGCGCGGTCGGCATCGCTGGTGCGGGTGACTTCAGCGGTGGCGTAGGGCGCATAGCCGAGGTTGGGCGGCGTCGAATACAACACCCGAGCACCCGAGCCTTGGTTGGCCATGCGGTTGACCAGCGCGCCCAGCGTCTTGCCCACCGCGGCGACCTGCGTCTTGGCCTGAGCCCGGGTGAGCGTGCCAGCGTTGTAGGCGGCGTAGGCGGCCAGGATGTCGTGCTGGCCGGCCATGACCGTCACCAGCGTCTGCGGCGTGAACACGGACGTGGCCTGAAAGGCGGCGACGGCTGCGGCAACGTCGGCCACCTTGGCGCCGACACTGGCCTTCATCACCGCCACCGTGGTGGCCACGGCGTTCGGGTTGCATTCGGCGAACACCATGCCGTAGCTGTCAGCGACGACCTGAGGCCAGACCGGATAGGCCGCGCAGTCGAACGTGACGGCGTCGGCCTTGAGCGCATTGACGCTGTACTTGCTGCCGTTGGCGTTGATCAGGCTGAGTTCGTCGCCGAAGGCCACCAGCCGGGTCGGCACATAGTTCTCGACCCGCGACGACGAACCGCCGCAGCCACCGAGCAGGGCGGCGAACAACGCCGGGGCGAGGAGAGACTTCAGAACACGCATGCAAACTCCAGTTTGTCCGGTTCGGACTCGGGCTCAGGCCGCCGCGGCCCGCTGCAGCCGGTCACGGACGCCGTCCCACTCGGGCAACGGCGGGGGTGTTTCCACCCAGATCAGAGGCGCGCGGGTCGCATCCAGCGTCCGCAGCACCGCAAACAGTTCGTGCGCCACGGCCGCCGCGTCGTCCGGCATGTGCCGCAGCACCACCCCGGCCACCGCCGGCCGCCGGCTGCGGGAATATACCGCCAGCGTCGGTGCTGCAGATGAAGGCTTGTTGCCCGTCGATGACCAGACGGTCAAGGCGGCATCCAGTTGGGCCGCGGTCATCAGCCGGACCTTGGCCTGCGGCGCGTAGTGCGCTTCCAGGGTGCCGGAGGCGCGTGGCGCGGTGGCATCGCGGGTGCGCAGCGGCTCTCCGGCGGCGGCCTCGATCTCCGCCACCGTCAGCCGACCCGGCCGCAGCAGCACCGGATGCCCGCGGCTGCAATCGACGATCGCCGACTCGATGCCCACCGCGCAGTGCCCGCCGTCGAGCACCAGCAGATCCGGCTCGGCCTCGAATTCGCTGGCGACATGCGCGGCCAGGGTCGGGCTGACGCGGCC
>JBEEMX010000469.1:0-3068 GCA_041192465.1 Pseudomonadota bacterium
GGTCGCCGCGATGGCCCGTGCCCAGCGCCTGCGCACCATGGCGCGGTTCGCGGCGCCGCTGCTGGGCTTCCTCGTGCTGCTGCTGGTGTGGCAGGCGGTGGCGCACAGCGGCGACAAGCAGCTCCCTGGCCCGATCCCGGTCTGGCATGCGGCCGTCAAGCTCTTCTCCGACCCGTTCTACGTCAACGGCCCGAACGACCAGGGCATCGGCTGGAACGTGCTGTCGTCGCTGAAGCGCGTGGGCGTGGGCTTCGGGCTGGCGGCGCTGGTGGGCATCCCGCTGGGCTTCATGATCGGGCGCTTCAACTTCCTGAACCAGATGCTCGACCCGCTGATCAGCCTGCTGCGCCCGGTGTCGCCGCTGGCGTGGCTGCCGATCGGGCTGATGGTGTTCAAGGCGGCGAACCCGGCGGCGATCTGGACCATCTTCATCTGCTCGATCTGGCCGATGGTGATCAACACGGCGGTCGGCGTGCGCCAGGTGCCGCAGGACTACCTGAACGTGGCCCGCGTGCTGAACCTGTCCGAGCTGACGATCCTGCGCAAGATCCTGTTCCCGGCGGTGCTGCCCTACATGCTGACCGGCGTGCGGCTGGCGGTGGGCACGGCGTGGCTGGTGATCGTCGCCGCCGAGATGCTGACGGGCGGGCAGGGCATCGGCTTCTGGCTGTGGGACGAGTGGAACAACCTCAACGTCGCCCACATCCTGATCGCGATCTTCGTCATCGGCGGCGTGGGCGTGATGCTCGAAGCCTTGCTGGTGGCGATTGCCCGCCGTTTCGACTATTCCTGAGTTTCCGAAAAACCGAGTTTTCGAGGACACGCACCATGAGCACGAGCATTCCCGCCCCGGACACCCGCAGCCAACGCTTCCTGCGCATCGAGAACGTCGGCATGTCCTTCCCGACCAAGCAGGGCGCGTTCGTTGCGCTGCGAGACGTGAATCTGAACGTGGCCCGCGGCGAGTTCATCACGATGATCGGCCACTCGGGCTGCGGCAAATCGACGCTGCTGAACCTTGTCGCCGGGCTGACGACACCGACCTCGGGCGTGCTGCTGCTCGACGGCCGCGAGCTGAAAGGCCCCGGCCCGGAGCGCGCGGTGGTGTTCCAGAACCACTCGCTGCTGCCATGGATGACGTGCCAGGAGAACGTCGGGCTGGCGGTGGAGCGTGTGTTCGGCGCCACCGAGTCGAAGGCACAACTGCGCGACCGTGCGCTGGCGGCGCTGGAGCTGGTTGGCCTGATGCACGCCAAGGACAAGCGGCCGGGCGAGATCTCCGGCGGCATGAAGCAGCGGGTCGGCATCGCGCGGGCGCTGGCGATGGAGCCGAAGATGCTGCTGATGGACGAGCCGTTCGGGGCGCTCGATGCGCTGACCCGCGCCAAGCTGCAGGATGAACTGATGAAGATCGTCGCCACCACCGGCTCGACGGTGATGATGGTCACGCACGATGTGGACGAGGCGGTGCTGCTGTCCGACCGCATCGTGATGCTGACCAACGGGCCGGCGGCGACGATCGGCGAGGTGCACCAGGTGCCGCTGCCGCCGGTGCGCGAGCAGTTCCGCGCCCGGCTGGAGATGGCGCACAACGCCGACTACCTGCAGGCCCGCGAGGCGGTGCTGGAGTTTCTGTACCACAAGCAGGCGCATGTGGAGAAAGACGCCGCCTGATCCGTCGGTGCCTTACCTGGGGGGGCAGTCGGCACACCCTCCTTTGTACTGTTTTGAAACGGTCACGTTGCAATGGATGCGCCCAACGTGAAGATTTACAGTCACAATTCTCACGTGGTGAACCAGCGACCCCGTTGGGTCCGTCGCCACGATCGCGAGGGCTGACCTTGGGGATTCCGTGCAAGACCGCTGCTGGCCATGCCGAACTGGCATCGCAAGCCTGCCGGCTGTCCAAGCGGCACCGTACGCTGCTGCTGCTGGTCGATGGTGAGCGTTCGCTGGACGAGGTGCAGCAACTGGGCCGCCAAGTGGGTGTGCCGCGCAGCTACATCGACGAACTCTTTGCGGTTGGCATGATCGTCATCGGTGCTCCGATGGCACCGGCGATCAGCGAGTTCGCCAGCTTTGCTCCCGAGGCGCAATGCACCCGGCCTGACGCCATGGGCGACACCATCGGTCTGGGTGGACCGATGGGCAACACCGAGCTGGCGCAACTCGACGCGCAGGACCACAGTTTTGCGCAGGCGCGTGGTGCGCTGCTGCAGGTGCTGCGGGCGAATGCGCCGGTCACCGGGATGGTGACGATGCTCCGGGTGCGGCGGGTGCGGTCTCGCGCAGAATTGAGGGCGCTGCTGCCCGAAGTCCAGGCTCGACTGAGCCGTTCACGGCCGCTGGCCGAAGCGCGCCAGCTGTTGCTGCGCGTCGAATCCCTGCTGGCGACCCGCTGACGGTCGCTGATTTTTACCCATCCGTAGTGCCGTAGCGGTAGCGCCTGCATGAGCTTCCTCGTCATCGACATTGGCAATACCCGCCTGAAATGGGGGCTGTACGCCGCTCCTCGGCCTGGAGCCGAACTGCTCGCGCATGGTGCGTCCTTCCTGGAAACCATCGACCGTCTGGCCGATGACGAATGGTCGCAGTTGCCGGTGCCCGCACGCATGCTGGGCTGTGCGGTGGCGGGTCTGGCGGTGCGTCGGCGGGCCGAAGAGCAGCTGGACCTGTGGGATCTGGAGCCGCGCTGGGTGGTGTCGCAGCCCGCGGCCTGTGGTGTCACCAACGGCTACGAACATCCCGCCAGGCTCGGCTCGGACCGCTGGGTGGCGATGATCGGCGCGCGGGCGCGGGTGCTGGCGTCCGGGCCACCGCGACCGGCCCTGGTGGTGATGGTGGGTACGGCGGTCACGGTCGATGCGCTGGACGCCGACGGCCGCTTCCTGGGTGGGCTGATCCTGCCGGGTTTCGGGCTGATGCTCAAGGCGATGGAGTCCGGCACGGCCGGGCTGAAGGTACCGACCGGCGAGGTGCGGGAGTTTCCCACCAACACCAGCGATGCGCTGATGAGCGGAGGCACCTACGGCATTGCCGGCGCCATCGAACGCATGCACCGCCACCTC
>JBEEMX010000470.1:0-3066 GCA_041192465.1 Pseudomonadota bacterium
GGTGAGCTGGTACGAGGCGATGGCCTATTGCCGCTGGCTGTCGGTGAAGTCAGGGCAGTCGGTGGCGCTTCTGAGCGAGGCTCAGTGGGTGCGTGCAGCGCGTGGCAGTTCCGGACTGGATTTCGCCTGGGGGAGCGAGTGGGATTCAGATTCGGTGAATGCGAACTTTCGCCTTCAACGTACCTCGTTGGTCGGGCTGTGTCCGAACGGAGCGACATCAGAAGGTGTTCAAGACATGGTTGGCAATGTCTGGGTCTGGTGTCTGGACGAGCATAGTGTTTCCCCGACAGGAAAAACTTGGCGGATCGTTCGCGGCGGGGCATGGAACGACATCACTCAGGACAACGGTTTGTGCTGGCAGAAATGCCATATCTCTGACTATTGCCACAACGACCTGGGGTTGCGGTTGGTGCGCACGGTGCCCCATTCAGCACTCTGAATTCCGGACCATCGCGCAAGCGATGCAGCACCCTCCAGCACTCACCACCGCCGAACGCAGCATCACCGACGCGGTCAGACAAGCCCGCAGACCCGCTCGGCCTTGATCGAGGTCATGGTTCGTCCGGCACAGCCCGGCAGAATCCCCCGCTGCAACGCCTTTGACGCCGAGTACCTGTCGGTGCGGCCTTCCCATCCTGCACCCACCCGGCTCGCGGCCGGGCGCTGCGTATGCTGATGGTCATTCAGAGTCCCGTTTCATCATCCTCACCTTCGACGCCCCAAAGGAACCCACCATGACCATGCAACGCCGCGTTTTCCTGATGACCCTCGCCGCTTCCGGCGCCGTGCTCGGCACCGCCGCCCAGGCGCAAGCCCTCGTGGACGAGAAGGACGCTGCGGCGGCCGGCCTCGGCTACGTCGCCGACGCCAAGAAGGCCGACGCCAAGAAGTTCCCGAAGTACGCCGCCGGCCAGAACTGCGCCGGCTGCGCGTTGTACCAGGGCAAGGCGGGCGACAAGGCTGGCGGCTGCCCGTTGTTCGCTGGCAAGCAAGTGGCCGGCGCCGGCTGGTGCAGTGCCTGGGCCAAGAAGGCTTGATCCGGTCCTGACCGAGGGCGGGCCGGGCCGGGCGGCGTCTGCCGCAGAATGGCGCCAGAAGCTTCTGGAGCGACCATGCCCGCCCTGCACGATCTCCCTGCCACCGCGCTGCTCGCCCTCTACCGGCATGGCGATGTCTCGCCGGTCGAGGTCGTCGGCGCCGTGCTGGACCACATTGCCCGCTGGGAGCCGCATCTGTGCGCCACCTACGCGCTTGATCCGGCCGCGGCGCTGGTCCAGGCGCGGGCGTCCGAAGCACGCTGGCGCCGCGGCGAGCCGTGCGGCCTGCTGGACGGTGTGCCGACGATGGTCAAGGAGAACATCGCCACCCGCGGCACACCGACGCCGCTCGGCACGGCCGCCACCGTCCTCACCCCCGCCACCGCCGATGCCCCGCCCGCCGCCCGGCTGCGCGAGGCCGGCGCCGTGCTGCTGGGCAAGACGACGATGCCGGACTACGGGATGCTGTCCTCGGGCCTCTCCAGCTTCCACCCGCTGACGCGCAACCCGTGGGATCTGACGAAGAACCCCGGTGGCTCCAGCGCGGGCGCCGGGGCGGGTGCTGCCGCTGGCTATGGGCCGCTGCACCTCGGCACGGACATCGGCGGATCGGTGCGCCTGCCTGCGGGCTGGTGCGGTGTCTTCACCCTGAAACCGAGCCTCGGCCGCATCCCGATCCAGCCCGCCTATGCCGGCCGCGTTGCTGGCCCGATGACGCGCACCGTCGCCGACGCGGCGCTGATGATGCGCGTGCTCAGCCAGCCGGACTGGCGTGACGCAACCAGCCTGCCGGCGCAGGACATCGACTGGGATGCATCGGGACTCGACCCACGCGGCCTGCGCATCGGCCTGCAGCTCGACGCTGGCTGGGGCATGCCGCTGGACGCGCAGGTGCGGTTGGTGATCGAGGACGCGGCGCGGTGCTTCGAGTCGGCCGGCGCCATCGTCGAGCCGATGCCCGCCTTCATGACCCGCGAGATGGCCGACGGCATGGACCGCTTCTGGCGGATGCGCTCGTGGCTGGACTTCTCCGCGCTGCCGGCCGAGCGGCGCGACAAGGTGCTGCCCTACATCCGCGAATGGGTGTCAACCGGCGCCGAACTGACGGCAACGCAGGTCTTCCATGGCCACAGCCAGATGGCCGCAATGCGCGACGCGGCGGTGGCGGCGACGCAGCCCTTCGACTTCGTGCTGTCTCCCGTGGCACCGTGCGTGGCCTTCGCCGCCGAGTGGGCCAGCCCGCTGAACGACCCGCAGCGCCCGTTCGAGCACATCGCCTTCACGCTGCCGTGGAACATGAGCGAGCAGCCCGCCGCGTCGATCAACGCGGGCTGGAACGACGCCGGCCTGCCGATCGGCCTGCAGATCGTCGGCCACCGGCACGACGACCTCGGCGTGCTGCGCCTCAGCCGGTGGTGGGAACGGCGGCGGGGTGCGCAGCGGGCGTGGCCAGCAGCTCCGGGGTGAGCTGGGCAATCGCCTGGTAGTGCGTCAGGAACACCTGGCCGCGCAGGTGGCGCAGGAAATCGGTCGCCTGCAACCGGTCCATCACCGGCCCCTTGACCTCCGACAGGTGCAGCACGATGCCCGCGTCGCGCAGCCGCTGCTCGATCGCCTCCAGGCTTTCGAGGGCGCTGGCGTCGATGCTGTTGATCGCCGAGCACTGCAGCACCACATGCGCCAGCGCCGGCTGTGCGGCCACCGCATCGTTGACCCGGTCCTCCAGGCTGCGGGCGTTGGCGAAGTACAGGCTCTCGTCCACCCGCAGGCTCGCCAGGCGCGGGCTGACCCGCACGTCGTGGCGCTGCACATTGCGGAAATGCTCGGTCCCCGGCACGAGTCCGACCGTGGCGATGTGCGGCCGGCTGGTGCGGAACAGGTAGAGCACCAGCGACACGCCGACCCCGACGATCAGCCCCGTTTCCACGCCCTCCACCAGCGTGGCGAGCAAGGTGGCGGCGACCGCGGCGAAGTCGGGTTTCGAGTAGGCCCAGGTGCGCCGCAGGATGCAGAAAGCGCGCTGGATCGA
>JBEEMX010000471.1:0-3065 GCA_041192465.1 Pseudomonadota bacterium
TTCGACGCCCGCCTGATCCTGCGCATCGCGCCGGCGGTGGCGGCCGCGGCCGCAGAGTCCGGTGTCGCCGAGCGCCCGATCACCGACCTGGTCGCCTACCGCGAATCGCTGACCCGCTATGTCTACCAGACCGGCATGTTCATGCGCCCGGTGTTCGCCGCGGCCAAGCGCAACCCGTCGCGTGTCGTCTACGCCGAGGGCGAGGACGAGCGCGTGCTGCGCGCGGTGCAGGCGGTGCTGACCGAAGGCATGGCACAGCCGATCCTGGTGGGCCGTCCGTCGGTGATCCAGATGCGCATCGAGCGCGCCGGCCTGCGGCTGAAGCCGGGGGTCGATTTCGAGGTGGTGAACCCCGAGGACGACGCCCGTTTCCGCGCCTGCTGGGAGGAATACCACCGCCTGATGAAGCGCGATGGCGTGTCGGTCGAAGCGGCCAAGGCTGCGGTGCGCCGCTCGACGACGCTGATCGCGACCATGCTGCTCAAGCTCGGCCACGCCGACGCGATGCTGTGCGGCCTGCACGGGCGCTACGACAGCCACTTCGAGTACGTGAAGAACGTCATCGGCCAGCGGGCGGGCGCCAAGGTCTTCGCCACCATGAACGCGCTGATGCTGGAAGAGCACAACCTCTTCATCACCGACACCTTCATCAACGAGCAGCCCACGGCCGAGGAGCTGGCCGAGATCGCGCTGATGGCGGCCGAGGAAGTGCGCCGCTTCGGCATGCCGCCCAAGGTGGCCTTCCTGTCGCATTCGATGTTCGGCACCTCGCACCGGCCGTCTGCCCAGCGTGTGCGCGCGGCGCGGGATCTGTTCGTGGCCCGCTCGCCCGAGATCGAGTGCGACGGCGAGATGCACGGGGACGCGGCGCTGTCGGAGGCCATCCGCCGCAACATCCTGCCGGACTCGTCGCTGTCGGGTGCAGCCAATGTGCTGGTGCTGCCCAACATCGACGCGGCCAACATCCTGTTCAACGTGCTCAAGGTGACGGCGGGCAAGGGCGTGACGGTCGGGCCGATCCTGCTGGGTGCGGCGGCGCCGGTGCATATCCTGACGCCGTCGGCCTCGATGCGCCGGGTGGTGAACATGACGGCGCTGGCCGTGGCGGATGCGGCGGCCGTACGTCTTTCTTCGTAACCACCGTGTTCTAGTTGGCGGTCAATAATCGGCGGATTGTTTTGTCAGATCCCCACGGAGACCGCCCCATGCCCCGCAATACCAAGATCGTTGCCACCCTCGGCCCCGCTTCGTCCGACCCGGTCGTGCTGGAGCGGCTGATCCGGGCCGGGGTGGACGTGGTACGGCTGAACTTCAGCCACGGCAAGGCGCAGGACCACATCGACCGCGCCAGCCTGGTGCGCGAGATTGCCGCTCGCGTCGGCAAGCCGGTGGCGATCATGGCCGACCTGCAGGGGCCGAAGATCCGGGTCGGCAAGTTCGCCGAGGGCAAGGTCCAGCTGGAGAACGGCGAGAAGTTCGTGCTCGACGCCGCCCGCACCGAGCCGGGTGACATCCACGGTGTGGGCCTGGACTACAAGGAACTGCCGCGCGACGTGCGCCCTGGCGACACGCTGCTGCTCAACGACGGCCTGATCGTGCTGGTGGTCGAGCTGGTCAAGGGCGACAAGGTCCACACCGTCGTCAAGGTCGGCGGCGAGCTGTCCAACAACAAGGGCATCAACAAGCAGGGCGGCGGTCTGACCGCGCCCGCGCTGACCTCCAAGGACATGGAGGACATCAAGACGGCGATGTCCTTCCAGTGCGAGTACCTGGCGGTGAGCTTCCCCAAGAGCGCCATCGACATGGAAATGGCGCGCCAGTTGGCCAACGTGGCCGGCGAGCCGTGGCGCCACAAGCCGGGCATGATCGCCAAGATCGAGCGCACCGAGGCCATCCCCCAGCTCGAAGCCATCATGAAGGCCAGCGACGGCATCATGGTCGCCCGCGGGGATCTGGCGGTCGAAGTCGGCAACGCGGCGGTGCCGGCGCTGCAGAAGAAGATGATCCGCATGGCCCGCGAGATGGACAAGGTCGCCATCACGGCCACGCAGATGATGGAGTCGATGATCCAGAACCCGGTGCCGACCCGCGCCGAGGTGTCGGACGTGGCCAACGCGGTGCTCGACGGCACGGACGCGGTGATGCTCTCGGCCGAGACCGCCGCCGGCAAGTACCCGGTCGAGACGGTCGAGCAGATGGTCGCCATCGCCATGGCCGCCGAAGCCGCCGAGGAGGTCAAGCTCGACGCCAACTTCACCAACAAGACCTTCGCCCGCATCGACCAGTCGATCGCGATGGGCGCGCTGTTCACGGCCTACCACCTGGGCTGCAAGGCGATCCTGGCGCTGACCGAGTCGGGTTCGACGGCGCTCTGGATGAGCCGCTACAAGACCGACGTGCCGATCTATGCGCTCACGTCGCAGGTGCTGTCGGAGCGCAAGATGGCGCTCTACCGCAACGTGCGTCCGATCCTGATGGCCAAGTTCGAGGACCGTGACCTGGCGCTGGCCGCGGCCGAGGCGTTGCTGGTCGAGCGCGGCGTGCTCAAGCCGGGTGACACCTACGCCATCACCTGCGGCGAGCCGATGGGCTATCCGGGCGGCACGAACATGCTGAAGGTCTGCCGCGTCGGCTGAGTCGGCTGAATTAGAATCTTGGGGAGTTACAAAGCGGTTTCAACGGCCGCTGCCGCCGGTTCCTGTCACTCTCTGAGGTCTTCCCATGCCCCTCGTTTCCATGCGCCAACTGCTGGACCACGCCGCCGAACACGGCTACGGCATTCCGGCTTTCAACGTCAACAACCTGGAACAGGTCCAGGCCGTGATGGCTGCGGCCGACGCGGTCGGCGCCCCGGTGATCCTGCAGGCCTCGGCCGGCGCCCGCAAGTACGCGGGCGAGCACTTCATCAAGCACCTGATCCAGGCCGCCGTCGAAGCCTATCCGCACATCCCGCTGGTCATGCACCAGGACCACGGCCAGACCCCGGCGATCTGCCAGGGCGCGATCGACCTGGGTTTCGGCTCGGTGATGATGGACGGATCGCTGCGCGCCGACGGCAAGACCCC
>JBEEMX010000472.1:0-3059 GCA_041192465.1 Pseudomonadota bacterium
CCGCGCCCACTGCCGCTCGGTGCGGAACAGGCATTCGCCGTCGCACCACACCCCCGTGCGGTCCGCGTGCCAGGCATGCCGCGGCGTGCGCAGCAACAAGCCCTCGGACTTGCGGAAACGCCCCGGCACCGCGCCCGGTTCGGCCTCGCCGTGCAGCCACGAATCCAACTGCACCCAGGTGCCGTCGCTGCGCCCGGTCAGCCACACCCGGTCCTCCAGCGCCTCGCCGTCCATCGGCCGCCCCTGGTGCAGCATCGTCGCCGACACCAGCTCGAACGGGCCGACCACGAAGTGCAGCAGATCCACCATGTGGTACCCCGAATCCAGCAGCGCACCGCCCCCGGACAGCACCGCGTCCTGGCGCCACGTCGGCTCGGCATCGGTCGGCACCCCCGCCGCGGCCAGACCGAAACCGAGGTGCATGTGGGCGTGTGCCTCCAGCACCGGCTCGCCCCGTGCGCGCAGTTGCTGGTGCAGGTGGACGTAGCTCGGGTGGTGCCGCCGCTGGATGGCGGTCAGCACCGGGCAGCCCGCCTGCTGTGCTTGTTCCAGGAAGCGGCGGGCCTCGGTCTGGTTGCGCGCCAGCGGTTTCTCCTTCAGCAGCGGCACCCCGAAGGCCAGGATCGCCGCCCACTCGTGCGGGTAGACGTGGTGCGGCAGCGCCAGCACCAGCGCGTCGATCGCCAGACCGCCCGCCCGCGCCACACGCAGGGCTTCCAGTGAATCGAAGAGTCCTTCCGCCAGGGCTGGGTAAGCGTCGGCCACGCCCGCCCGCGTCGCCGCGCTGCGGTCAACGCCGGCCACGAAGCGAACCCGCTGGGTCAGCGCCGCGGCTTGCAGGTGTTCCTGTCCTTGTGGTCCGAGGCCGACGAGGGCGAGCCTCAGCACCGGGGTGGTCGAGGGTGTCGTGGTCATGCTCAGGCGTGTCCCATCATGCTGCCGGCCGTCATGTCGAGCACGCTGGCGGTCAGGTAGCTGCTGTCTGTGCCCAGCAGGAAGGCGATCACGCGGGCGACCTCCTCGGGTTGGCACAGCCGCTTGAGCAGCGTGCCTTGCGCGACCTGCTCGCGCTGCGCGTCGGACCAGTCGCTGGTCATGCCGCCCAGCGTGGGGCCGGGCAGCAGCAGGTTCACCCGCACGCCGCGGGGACCGAGCGTGCGGGCGCAGCTCATGGTCAGCCCGTGGAGGGCGGCCTTGCTGGCGGCGTACTGCGGCTTGCGGGCGCCGACGACGCCGACGGGCGAGCCGACGTTGACGATGCTGCCCGCGCCGCGCTGCTGCATCTGCGGACTCAAGCCGCGGATCAGCCGCAGGCTGGGGGTGACGTTGATGTCGAAGGCGGCTTGCCAGTCGGCGTCGGTGAGCGTGTCGAGCCGCCCGCCTTGCGAGACGCCCGCGAGGTTGACCAGCCCCGTCAGCGGTGGCAGGTCCGACAGGCGTTCAAGTACGCTGTCCACCAGCGTCGGCTCGCGCAGGTCACCGGCCAAGGGCGTGAAGCGCGGCCCCAGGGTGTCGGCGAGTGCGGCCAGCGCCTCGGGGCGCTGACCGAGGCCGAGCACCTGCCAGCCCTTGGCGGTGAGCCAGGCGGCGGTGGCGCGGCCCATGCCGCCGGTGGCACCGGTCAGGACAACGGTACGGGTGGAGGGGGTCGAGGCGGTCGTGTGGGGCATGAATCGCAATCGGTTCAAAAAATCAATGGAGGTCAGAGGACGAGGTCAGAGGAAGAACAGCCGGCCCATCGCGGCCAGGTCAGCCCGGTCCAGCCCGTCCGCCGGGCGCAGCAAACACGCAAACCCGTTGTCCGACCCGAGGGGCAGCCGGGCAAAACCGTCGTCCAGCACCGTCGGCAGGCTCGGTGGGGCGGGGGCCGTCACGTCCTGCATCAGCGCACGGGCTGCCAACTGCGTCGTCTGCAGCGCGGTCGCCGTGGCGGGGGTGCGTTCAAGGTGGTGGCACCAGTGGGCGGCCCAGCAGTGCTCCATCACCAGCCCGCCCTGCGCGAAGACCGACACGGCGCGGGCCGCATGGGCGGCTGCTTGCGGGCTGGGCAGGTGGGCGCGGCCGAGGCTCAGGTGTCCGAGGGCCGCCGCCGCGTCGCCCGCCGCCGGGGCCTCGGGCGGCAGCAGCGCCGGCCATGCCAGCGCCACGTCCAGCGGCGCTGCCTTGTCCAGCGCGAGGCGTTGGAGTCGCGCCAGGGCGTGCCACTGGCTGTCGCGGTCGCCGCGGTCGCGGGCGCTGTGCAGGCTGGTCATGAGCAGCGACTCGGCCCGCAGCGTCTGGCCCATCCGGCGCAGCGCGCTGCCCAGGTAGTTGAGCTGCCGCGCCCGCTGCCCACTGCCGGCGGGCAGCAGGTGGTAAGCGGTGTTCAGACAGGCGAAGGCCGGGCCGAGGTGTTCCCCGCGCAACAGCAGCTCGCCCAGCGCGCCATAGCTCTGCACGCACGCCGTCTCGTCATGAACCCGCCGCGCCACGGCCAGCGCCGCCAGCAGCCAGCCCCGGGCGGCGTGCCAGTGCCCCGTGCGCGTCAGGCACTTGCCCACGCCGAGGGCGGCGCTGGCGAGGTCGGGGCACCAGTGCGCGGCCTCCGGTTGCCACAGGGTGTGCCAGGCGTGGTCGAACTGGGCCAGCGCCTGCGGCACTTCGCCCCGCCCATAGCGCAACCAGCCGTCCCACACTGCCTGCGGCCCTTCCGGCACGGCGGCGGCCGGGGCGGGCAGGTGGAGCCGGCTGGCGATCCAGGCTCGCAAGAGTGGCGATGGCGGTGAGGTGGTTGAGGCGGTGGTTTGGTCGGTCAGCCATTGGCGGCTGAGAGACTGCTGGCTGCGCTGCAGCAGGCCGGCGTGTTGCGCCATGAGGTGGAGCTGGTGCCAGGCGGCGTACTGCACGCACTGGCCGGCCAGTCGCGACTCACGGTCAATTCGCTGCACCACCAGGGCGTGCGCACGCTTGGCGCCGCGCTGGTGGCAGAGGCACGCGCCACCGACGGCGTGATTGAGGCCTTTCGCGTGCGCGATGCGCGCCGCTTCGCGCTGGCAGTGCAATGGCATCCGGAATGGAAG
>JBEEMX010000473.1:0-5389 GCA_041192465.1 Pseudomonadota bacterium
TTGGTGGAGCCGGGGGGAATTGAACCCCCGTCCGCAAGCCATCCTTGGGCAGTTCTACGTGTGTAGTTCTCTGATTTGAGTCTCATGTCGCTGACGGGCAGGAACACCCTTCAGACAACACCAGTCACTTTGTCTTGTCCCCGGCTGTGTGACACCACCGGAGACCAGCCCATGTGTATTACCTCTCAGCCCTTGCGGACCCGGCCCATCGGCCAACCGTTGAGAGGCTCGCCGGTGTTAAGCGGCGAGAGCGTACGTAGAGTCGTTCGCAGTTACTTTGTTTCCAGTGGTTTTACGAGCGAACTGGTGCTCGACACGCCCTACTCCAATTCCGAACCCACGTCGAAACCAGGTCGGCCCCTGAACTGCATAGTTTAGGCCATTCCAGGCAACTTCAAGAGTTCGGCCGGCAAATTGATCAGGTGATCGGCGCCCCACGCCTCGATCGGCTCGCCTTGACCGAGGTAGCCCCAGGCCACTGCCACCGTACCCATTCCGGCGGCGCGGCCTGCCTGGACGTCGCGCAGGTCGTCACCGACGTACAGGCAGCGGGCCGGATCGACACCCATGCGCCGCGCGGCTTCGAGCAGCGGGGCAGGGTGTGGCTTGGCATGGGGTGTCGTGTCGCCGCAGACCAGCACGCGGCTGCGCTGGTGCAGCCCCGCCGCTTCCACGACGGGCGCTGCGAAGCGGCTGTGCTTGTTGGTCACGATGCCCCAAGGCACGCCGGCTGCGTCCAGTGCGCCGAGCACAGGTGCCATGTCATCGAAGACCCGCGTCAGCCGGGTCATGCGGGCCTCGTAGATCGCGAGGTACTCGTGCTTGAGGGGCTCGAACTCCGGGTGCTCCGGCGTGATCTGTAGCGCGATGCCCAGCATGCCGCGGGCGCCTGCACCAGTCATCGGCCGGAATTCGGTGAGGGGCAGGGCAGGCAAACCACGCCGTTCACGCAGGTCGTTGCCAGCGCCACCCAGGTCTGGCGCACTGTCGATCAGCGTGCCGTCAAGATCGAACAACACCGCATGGACACGTTGTGCCGCGGTCACGGTGTCCCCTTGCGGCACGCCAGCAGGTAATTGACGCTGGTGTCTCCACTGAGCCAGTAGCGTTTGGTCAGCGGGTTGTATTCCATGCCGCGTGTGTGCAGCAGGTCCAGCCCGGCCGAGCGGCTCCACGTCGCCAGCTCGCTCGGGCGGATGAACTTGGCGTATTCGTGCGTGCCGGCGGGCAGCATGCGCAGCAGGTATTCCGCACCAACGATGGCGAAGAGGAAGGACTTGGGACTGCGGTTCAGCGTGGACAGGAACACCCAGCCGCCCGGCTTCACCAGCTTGGCGCAGGCGGCGACGATGGCGGCGGGATCGGGGACGTGCTCGACCATTTCCATGCAGGTGACGATGTCGAACTGGCCGGGCTGCTCCTCGGCCAGCACCTCGGCGGCGACCTCGCGGTAGGCCACGTTGTCGATGCCGGCTTCCATCGCGTGCAACTGCGCGACCTTCAGCGAACGTTCAGCCAGATCGACGCCCAGCACCCGCGCACCCTGGCGTGCCATGGCTTCGCTGAGGATGCCGCCGCCGCAGCCGACATCGACGATGCGCTTGCCGTCGAGCGGGCCGGCGCACTGCTCGATCCAGCCCAGGCGCAGCGGGTTGATCTGGTGGAGGGGGCGGAATTCGCTCTCCGGATCCCACCACTTGTGGGCCAGCTCGCTGAACTTGGCGAGTTCCTTGGGGTCTGCGTTGGTCATCATGGGCACATTCTGGTGCAACTGGTGCAAAGCGGATCGCCCATGAAAAAACCCCGCCGGGGCGGGGTTTCGCAGTGAGCGAGCCGAAGCTGCTTACTTCTTGGTGCGCGTACCGACCACTTCGATCTCGACGCGGCGGTTCTTGGCCTTGCCTTCCTTCGTCTTGTTGTCGGCGACAGGCTGCTTCTCGCCCTTGCCTTCGGTGTAGACGCGGTTCGGCTCGATGCCCTTGCTGACCAGATACTTCTTGACGGCTTCCGCACGACGGACCGACAGCTTCTGGTTGTAGGCATCCGAAGCGTCGCTGTCGGTGTGGCCGACGGCGATGATGACTTCGAGGTTGATGTCCTTGACCTTGCTGACCAGATCGTCGAGCTTGGCGCCAGCTTCCTTCTTCAGCACCGACTTGTTGGTGTCGAAGAATGCGTCGGCGGCGAAGGTGACCTTCTCGCTGACCGGGGCAGCCGGGGCAGCCACAGGGACAACGACCGGAGCCGGAGCGACTGGAGCAGCGACAGGTGCCGGGGCCGGGGCAGGTGCCGGAGCGGGTGCAGGTGCCGGAGCGGGTGCAGGCGCCGGGGCGGCCGGAACCGGAACGCCGTCGCACGGCAGCACGCCGGTCGCCGGAGTCCAGGGCGCATCGCGCCAGCAGAGTTCGTTGGTGCCGTTCTTGACGACGGTGCCGTCAGCAGCACGCCAGTTGTCCATTGCGCCGGAAGTCGAGCCACCGGTCGCACAGGCGGCCAGTGCGGCCGACGCGAACAGCAGTGCAACCTTGTTGAGTTTGTTTGCCATACGAGGTCAAGCCGATCGTTAGGGGCAGTCGCGCCCGTCGGACAGGTTGTTGCGCGACGGCGACAGTGCGCGAATCGTAGAATGCAGGGCTCGACCGTCCGCCCTGGGACCATGACCGCATGACTCAATTCGCCAAAGAAACCCTGCCCATCAGCCTCGAAGAGGAGATGCGCCGCTCGTACCTGGATTACGCCATGAGCGTGATCGTCGGTCGGGCGCTTCCGGATGCGCGCGACGGACTCAAGCCGGTGCATCGCCGCGTGTTGTTCGCGATGCACGAGCTGAGCAACGACTGGAACCGCCCCTACAAGAAGTCTGCCCGCATCGTCGGCGACGTGATCGGCAAGTACCACCCGCACGGCGACACGGCGGTCTACGACACGATCGTGCGCATGGCGCAGGACTTCAGCTTGCGGCACATGCTGGTCGATGGCCAGGGCAACTTCGGCTCGGTGGACGGCGACAACGCCGCCGCCATGCGGTACACCGAAATCCGCCTGTCCAAGATCGCCCACGAGATGCTCGCCGATCTGGACAAGGAGACGGTGGATTTCGGGCCGAACTACGACGGCAGCGAAAAAGAACCGCTGGTGATGCCGGCCCGCCTGCCCAACCTGCTGGTGAACGGTTCGTCCGGCATCGCGGTGGGCATGGCCACCAACATCCCGCCGCACAACCTCAACGAGGTGGTGAGCGCGTGTCTGCACCTGCTGCAGCACCCCGAGGCAACCATCGACGAGCTGATGGAGATCATCCCGGCGCCGGACTTCCCGACCGCGGGCATCATCTACGGCGTCAGCGGCGTGCGCGAGGGCTACCGCACCGGGCGCGGTCGCGTGGTGATGCGCGCCAAGGTCCACTTCGAGGACATCGACCGCGGGCAGCGCCAGTCGATCATCGTGGACGAGATCCCGTACCAGGTGAACAAGAAGACGCTGCTGGAGCGCATCGCCGAGCTGGTCCACGAAAAGAAGATCGACGGCATCAGCCACATCCAGGACGAGTCGGACAAGTCCGGCATGCGGGTGGTGATCGAACTGAAGCGCGGCGAAGTGCCCGAGGTCGTGCTGAACAACCTGTACAAGCAGACGCAGCTCCAGGACAGCTTCGGCATGAACATGGTCGCGCTGATCGACGGCCAGCCGCGCCTGTGCAACCTCAAGCTGCTGCTGGAGATCTTCCTGGAGCACCGCCGCGAGGTGGTCACGCGCCGCACGGTGTTCGAGCTGCGCAAGGCGCGCGAGCGAGGGCATGTGCTCGAAGGCCTGGCTGTGGCGCTGGCCAACATCGACGACTTCATCCAGATCATCAAGGCCTCGCCCACGCCGCCCGTCGCCAAGGCCGCGCTGATGAACAAGAGCTGGGATTCGCAGCTCGTGCGCGACATGCTCGCCCGTGCCGAAGAAGCCGGCACGCTGGGTGGGCGCGAAGCGTACCGCCCGGAAGGCCTGCCCGCGCATTACGGGATGCAGCCCGACGGCCTCTACCGCCTGTCGGACGACCAGGCCGGCGAGATCCTGCAGATGCGCCTGCAACGCCTGACCGGGCTGGAGCAGGACAAGATCATCGGCGAGTACCGGGACGTGATGGCGGTCATCGCCGACCTGCTCGACATCCTGGCCAAGCCCGAGCGCGTGACCTTCATCATCAGCGAGGAGCTGACCGCGCTGAAGCTGGAGTTCGGCCAGACCAAGGTGGGCGCACGCCGCTCGGTGGTCGAGCACAACGTGCAGGAACTCGGTACCGAGGATCTGATCACGCCGACCGACATGGTGGTGACGCTCAGTCACACCGGCTACATCAAGAGCCAGCCGCTGGCCGAATACCGCTCGCAGAAACGCGGTGGCCGTGGCAAGCAGGCCACCGCGACCAAGGACGACGACTGGGTCGACCAGCTCTTCATCGCCAACACGCACGACTGGATCCTGTGCTTCAGCGACCGCGGGCGTGTGTACTGGCTGAAGGTGTGGGAGGTGCCGCAGGGCGGGCGCGCCAGCCGCGGCAAGCCGATCGTCAACATGTTCCCGCTGCAGCCGGGCGAGAAGATCACCGTCGTGCTGCCGCTGACGGGTGACAACCGCCGCTTCCCGGCCGACCACTACATCTTCATGTGTACCGCCCGCGGCACCGTCAAGAAGACGGCGCTGGACGACTTCAGCAACCCGCGCAAGGCCGGCATCATCGCGGTCGATCTGGACGAGGGGGACTACCTGATCGGTGCGGCGCTGACCGACGGGGCGCACGACGTGATGTTGTTCAGCGACGGCGGCAAGGCGGTGCGCTTCGACGAGAACGATGTGCGTCCGCTGGGCCGGCAGGCGCGGGGCGTGCGTGGCATGGCGCTGGAAGAGGGCCAGCGGGTGATCGCGATGCTGGTCGCCGAGGACGAGACGCAGAGCGTGCTCACCGCCACCGAGAACGGCTACGGCAAGCGCACCTCGATCGTCGAGTACACCCGCCATGGCCGTGGCACCAAGGGCATGATCGCCATCCAGCAGACCGAGCGCAACGGCCGTGTGGTCGCGGCGACGCTGGTGCGCAGTGCCGACGAGATCATGCTGATCACCGACCGCGGCGTGCTGGTGCGCACCCGGGTGTCCGAAATCCGCGAACTCGGCCGCGCCACCCAGGGCGTGACGCTGATCGCGCTGGATGAAGGCTCCAAGCTCTCGGGCCTGCAGCGCATCGTCGAGAACGATGCGGCGGTCGAAGTCGCGGCGGAGACCGATCCGTCCGGCGCTCCTGAAACCGATGCCGGCGACACCGCCGGGGAAAGCGTCTGATGACTTCCAACCTGTAGCGCTCGGCGCTGACTACCGGCGCCCTGTGTGTGCTGATGACCGC